>CAVCML010000092.1:0-6013 GCA_963603335.1 Bacteroidaceae bacterium
TTAATTTCCCCAAAAAAGTGAGGAGCCTCCGGAGCTTTCCGGAGGCTTGTTAGGTCTATCCGATCCATGCTGTAAGTCCTGCAATTTCAACGGTTACGGGATTTTTTATTGCTTTGCGGTATGGCGGCACGATTTTATGATTTTTATTGCTGAAATCAGGTGAAAATCATAGCGGTAGCTGGTACAGCGCAGCCTTGCACCAAAGAAATTTGTTTTTCCGCTTGATAATTCTCTCATTTCTAAGATTTTAGCTTCAAATGATTGACATTTATACCTGCGTATGGAAATTCGGCTGATTCCATGAGTAGGGACAGTGATGGAATTAAACTGAATTATGATTTGAATAGGTAAAATTTGCTCAAAAAGTGGAATCAGAGTTTTGCATGGGCGAAGCGCGACATGCCTAAGCTGTGTAATATATAAGTACGGTGTATGGTGAACGATACTCTATTTTTGTTATGAAAAAGCCACTGCAATTATACTATATCATAAGAATCTGCAGATGGTTTAATCCTTTAGAAAAACAGTATGATTTGAGCCGTTGACGAGACTTTATGACATAAATTTGCGGCAGTTTCTTAAAACAAATTTAATATTTCTTTCGTGCGGCGACAATGTATTTTCAACAAGAGATATGCTATAATAAATTCGGTGTTGCAGGATAGTTCCTGCAGAAGAAATAATGAATGATTTTAGCTTTTTCAAAAGGAGTTGCAGCAGAAATGAATGAATATGAGCGCAAGGAAGAATATGTGCTGCGGAGTTATCGAAAGGGAAACAAGAAAAAGCAGCAGAAAAAATTGCGCAGAGCACTGATTGCGATATTTTTTACGGTGATGGCAGCAACAGCTGTCATCATTGCTATTGCAGTATTCTCAACGAATGTTTATCAGGATAAAGGGGAGTTCAAGTCATATGCGGATGAACAGTTTAGGAATGATAAACTGTTTGAAATAAACGGTAAGACGAAAACTGTATATGAATACGGCACACCGATTTCATATGCCGAATATTACAATACAATAGATAATCAGCCTGCAAATGAATTCAGACAGAAACAAATGGACAGAATCATTTCAGAGTACAAGGCGGCGCAGGAATCTGCAGAAAAGCAGCGTGCGGAAGAAAATAAAGACAACAAGAGATATAAATCTCCCGCAGAAGCTCTGATTATCACTTCAGCGGCATACAGCTCAGGCAACGGTGCCATGAGCATTGTAATTAATGCCCAAGAGAGCCAGGAACAGAAGAAGGATATGGTAGATACCGCTTCAAACGTATATACTTACCTGGTATCGGAAAAAACAGGCAGCATCATCTATCCGGAGCAGATGTTTGTGCCGGAATACCGGACAATCTGCGCAGAATACTTTGCAGAATATATAAAAAAAGAATATGAAAGTGATCAGATGGCGGACGGCTGGGAAAAAAATGTGACAGCCGATGTGAGCAACTTTAACAAATTCATTATATCTGAGAAATTTGTGACATTTTTCTTTGAGCCGGGAACGATTTTGAATGACTCTGATGAAACTTTGGCAATAAAGGTATCCAAATCGGATTTGAACGGCATTATGAGGGATCAGATTGCAGAACGATATATCGATCCGAATCGTCCGATGGTAGCATTGACTTACGATGATGGACCCGGGGGGAGCAGCGAGACGAAGATTCTGGACTGCTTGGAACAAAATGGTGCTGTAGCCACTTTTTTCTATGTGGGAACGCGTGCTGCCAGAAACCCGAATCAGATTAAGAGAGCAAAAACCATAGGATGCGAAATTGGAAATCATTCCTGGAATCATCCGCAATTGACCAAGCTTTCCGCAGAAGAGGCAAAAGAGCAGATCAGCAAGACAAATGATGCGATAACAGCTGCCTGCGGTTCGGCACCGTCGGTATTTCGACCATGCTACGGAGCGACTGATGATACGATTAACTCCCTGGCACAGATGCCTGTTATCATGTGGAGCATAGATACCTTGGACTGGAAAACAAAGGATGCACAGAAAACGTTTGATTGTGTCAAGAACAAGGCCGATCAGGGAAAACTGGACGGTAAAATCATACTGATGCATTCGATTCACGAACCGACGGCGGAAGCAACGGAGATGCTGGTTCCATGGCTGAAAGAAAACGGTTATCAGATGGTAACCGTCAGTGAGTTAATCAAATATAAACGTGGAGAGGACCCGCAGAACGGGAAGGTTTATTATTAGTAAATGGAGAAAAAGGCATGTTAATTACAAGACGAAGCGATTACGCAATGCGCATTTTTCGCGCGCTGCAGGACGGAAAAGTACACAATGTCAGAGAAATATGTACGAAAGAGGATATTCCAAAGGCGTTTGCGTATAAGATTTTGCGGGAGCTGGAGCAAGCGGGCTTTGTGAAATCAGAACGAGGCAATCAAGGCGGATATCTCTTGAGTAAAAATCTGGATGATTTGACAATGTACGATGTTATCAGCATAACGGAAGGAAATCTTGCCATTCTGCACTGCATGAAAGAAGAATGCAGTCAAAATCCGGAAACGATGCCGTGCAAGGTCCACAGGGAAATAGAGCGAATTCAGAAAATATTAATTGAAGAATTAAAGAAAAAATCAATCGGTGAAATTATGGAAGATAAGCAAAACAAATAAAAACGCAGGCATTATTTCAGCCTGCGCAGTACATTCTGCATATCTTCGGGAAGAGGAGCAGTTAAGGTTAACTGCTCTTTTGTTATGGGATGGGTAAATGTGAGGCTGGCCGCATGGAGTGCCTGACGCTCAATTAGATTGACGTTGACGCCTCCGTATAGCCAGTCGCCTAAAACGGGATGTCCGATATGTGACATATGAACCCTGATTTGATGGGTGCGTCCTGTTTCCAGCAGCAGTTCCACCAGAGCGTAGTTATCTTTTGGAAAAGTTTGAATAACAGTGTAGTGAGTTATCGAGGGAGCTCCGCCTTCCATGACGCCGCGTGCTACATTTTCCGGATCGGGTCTGCCTATAGGCAGGTCGATGGTTCCGTGATCGCTCATTGGAATTCCCTTTACAATAGCCAGATAGCGTTTCCGTACAAGGTTTTTTTTCATCTGATGAGTGTAATCGTTCTGACAGTATGCATTTTTGGCAACGACGAGAAGACCTGAGGTATCCATATCCAATCTATTGACAAAGCGGATTTTAAACGGTTTGTCTGTCTGCTCCATGTAGTACATGAGGGCGTTGGCAACCGTACCGGCAGGGTGTCCCTTCGTCGGGTGCACAATCAGACCCGGCTGCTTGTTGATAATCAGCAGATTGTCGTCCTCGTAGACTATATCAAGGGGAATCGGCTGCGGTTCAAAGTGGCTTCTTTCATCCGGCAGATTAATGCGGATTACATCGCCCGCCGATGGTTTAATCCAGCCCGGAGTTTGTTCTTCATTGAGCATGACCAGCTTTTCGCGTTTGATTTTATTGCGCAGGCGGGCGGAAAAATCAAAATAAGTCCGCATGATTTCACGCACTTCCATACCTTCGTCTTCTTTTGTCACTTTATGAATAAATTCTGTCATAAATTCGTAATCCTTTGTCGTTTCCTTTGCAGTTATAAAAATTTCGATTTGATTTTGTCCCAGAAATCGTAATCCTTGAACCGCAGCAGCTGCACGGTTTTATCAGAGGCTGTGATGCTGATATTGCTGACCTGTGAGTAGCCTGTTTCGATTCCGTCGTTCATAATAAAGATTTTATTCTCCTTTTCCTCCGGCACGATGCCGATTGTCAAATCGGACGGAAGCAGGATGCTGGAGGTAAAGGAACGATAGGCGGTCGTATTCATTGGAGCGATGGGTGTGACCTGCAGGAGCTTAAGCCGCGGATCCACGATGGATCCGCCAAGAGAGTAGTTGTAGGCCGTACTTCCTGCAGATGTGGCAACGAGGATTCCGTCGCCGCTGAATTTCTCAATTGAAACGCCGTCAATGCATATATGAAGATGAACCGCATAGGATAGATGCCCCTTGATGACAATTTCATTGAGACCGATATGCTGATTGATTCGGCCGTCTCTGGTGGTGACTTCCGCAGAAACCGTATTGAGATGCTGGATGGAGTATTCTCCGTTTTCATAGTCAGTGATAAACTGATCCAGCTCATCGGGCCAAAGCTCCTGAAAAAATCCCAGATGGCCGGTGTTGATTCCGATAATCGGGCAATCCGGAAAGTCGCAGGAATGCACGGTTTCAAGCAGAGAACCATCTCCGCCGATACAGATAATCAACTCTGCATTACGGGAATATTCACTGCTGACGGTGTAGCCTCGATCCACAAGTTTTTTTGTGAGATCAGCCTGAGTTTCTAAAGAAAATTGCATGCCGTTAGTAAATATGTTGATGAGTTTTTTCTTCATAATTTTCTTCCTTGGTGTAGTGATGTGTATAATTACAGGTAATATAGGTGTTACAGCAGCGATTCGAATTCATCCAGCAGATGGTTGAAAGTTTCCATTGCCTGCTGTACCGGCTGCGGCGAGCTCATATCGACTCCTGCAATTTTTAAAAGCTCAATAGGATAGTCGGATTCGCCGGTTTTCAGGAAGCTGATATAATCTTTTGCCGCAGGTTCGCCTTCTTTGAGTATTTTTTCAGAAATTGCCGTGGCTGCAGAATATCCGGTGGCATATTTATATACATAGAATGCATTGTAAAAGTGTGGTATGCGAGCCCATTCATATCGAATAACGTCATCCTTTTCCACTGCCGGTCCGTAGTATTGTGCGTTAAGATCCTCGTATTGCTGACACATCCATTCCGCAGTCAGAGTTTCACCTTTTTCAATGGCTTTGTGGGTAATATCCTCAAACTCCGCGAACATAGTCTGACGGAACAGCGTTGTACGGAATTCCTCAAGATGCATATTCAGCAGATATTTTCTCATTTCCTTTTCGTCTTCGGTGCGGAGCAGATGCTGCATCAGCAGGGATTCATTGACCGTAGAAGCGACTTCCGCCGTGAAAATAGAGTGACTTCCGTAGATATACGGCTGCTCATCTCTGGTGTAGCGGGAGTGCATGGAGTGTCCCATTTCATGAATGATGGTGAAGACGTCCTTCAGTGTGTCGGTGTAGTTGAGCAGGATGTAAGGATAGCTGTCATAGCATCCGAAACTGTAGGCACCGCTGGTTTTGCCTTTATTTTCGTATACGTCGATCCAGCCTTCCTCGATTCCCTTATTCATCTTGGAAAGGTATTCTTCACCAAGCGGCTGCAAAGCATCCCGCATGATGTCCAGACCTTCTTCAAAGCTTACGACAGTCTCGGGAAGCTTTATAAGCGGTACATACATATCGTACATGTAAAGCTTGTCAACACCCAGAAGTTTTTTTCGCAGATTCACATAGCGGTGCATGGAAGGCAGATTCTTGTGAACTTCCGCAACGAGGTTATCATAGACTTCGGCCGGAATGTTGTCTCCGGAAAGAGCGGCGGCTCTGGTAGAATCGTATTTTCTGATTCGGGCAGAGACAACATCGGTTTTCGTATTGTAGTTATATGCGGATGCGATAGTATTGATGAGAGCTTTATATGCATCATATACGGCGTTGTAGGCATTTTTGCGGACATTGCGGTCGTGACTTTCCATGAATTTGATGAAGTTGCCGTGGGTCACCTCTGTTTCATCACCGTCTTCATCGATAATGCTTCCGAATTTGATATCGGCATTGTTGAGCATAGTGAAGACATCATTGGTAGCACCGGTAATCTCACTCATCTGTGCAAGAATGTTTTCTTCAGCCTGAGTCAGAATGTGGGCTTTCTGGCGCAGAGTGTCGCAAATAGCGAAACGATAGGTTTCAAGTTCCGGGTTGCTGTCGATGTAAGAAACAATGGTTTCCTCCGGTGCGGACAGCAGTTCCGGTGTAAAAAACGCCATGGAAGCCGATACGGCGGCAATCACGCTGCCGCACTGGTCAGACATAGCCTGGTATTTGGCTTCGGCATTGTTTTCATCGCGGCGCATTCTCGCATAAACGTAGAT
>CAVCML010000093.1:0-15218 GCA_963603335.1 Bacteroidaceae bacterium
GTTTTCAGCCGTTTTCCCATTGTAAAGAATTTTTTTGCGCCGCATATTCTTTTACATACATTTTACATTACTGCGATTTTGTATTTAACATACCATCTCTATAATACAGACTGTAACAAAGAGAAAACAAAAAACCAAATTAATCAAAAGAAAGAACAGGAGAGAAAGAAAATGAAAAAGAGCAGATTAGCAAAAGTTCTTACAGTAAGCCTCGCTGCACTTATGGTGTTCGGCCTGGCAAGCTGCGGAAGCGGCAGCGGAAGTGTATCCGATAAGGATATCACGGTTATTTCCAGAGAAGAAGGTTCCGGTACAAGAGATGCCTTTACAGAGTTAACCGGAGTTCTGCAGGATGATGTTGACAAGACAGTAGATACGGCTGAGATTTCCAACAGTACTTCAGTAGTAACACAGTCAGTAGCAGGAAACGATGCAGCAATCGGATACATCTCACTGGGTTCACTGGATGACACAGTAAAGGCTGTTAAGGTTGACGGCGTAGAAGCAACTGTTGACAACATCAAGAGCGGCGATTACAAAATCCAGAGACCTTTCAACATCGTAACCAAGGGCGAAGTTAAAGAACTTCCGGCAGACTTCATCAAGTTCATCATGAGTAAAGACGGACAGCAAATCATCGAAGATGAAGGTTACATCGCAGTAAATGAAGACGCAGAAGCTTACAATGCAAGCGGTCTTACAGGAAGTATCACACTGGCAGGTTCAACTTCAGTATCACCGGTAATGGAAGTATTAGCTGACAAGTACAAAGAGCTCAACAGCGGCGTTACCATTGAAATTCAGCAGACAGGATCCGGTGCCGGCATCCAGAGTACTATAGAAGGTGTATGTGACATCGGTATGGCTTCCAGAGAACTGAAAGACGATGAAACAAGCCAGGGTCTTACAAGTGAAGAAATCGCACTGGACGGAATCGCAGTAATCGTAAACAATGATAACGGTGTAGAAGACCTGTCCATGGATCAGATCATGAAAATCTTCACAGGAGAAATCACGAACTGGGCTGACGTAGAAGAATAAAAAGAAACAGGTACAAGAAAATGCGAAAATACAGTGAAAACATTATGAAGATCGTATTCTTGACAGCAGCGTGTGTATCCATAATAGCAGTCATCCTCATCTGTGTGTTCTTGTTCGCAAGCGGCGTACCGGCCATAAAGGAAATCGGAGTATCCGATTTCCTTCTTGGCGATTCATGGAAACCGAATCAGGATCTGTATGGAATATTCCCGATGATTATCGGAAGCATATACGTTACAGCAGGAGCTATTATCGTAGGAGTGCCTATCGGACTTCTGTGCGCCGTGTTTATGGCGCGGTATTGTCCGAAGGGACTTTACAGAGTGCTTAAACCTGCTGTGGATCTTCTGGCAGGAATACCATCAATCGTATACGGATTTTTCGGCCTTATGGTTATTGTACCGCTGGTACAGGGATCGCTTGGGGGCAGCGGAAAATGTCTGCTGACATCATCTGTTCTGCTTGGAATTATGATTCTGCCGACAATTATAAGCGTATCGGAATCCAATATTCGCGCGGTGCCGGAATACTATTATGAAGGATCTCTGGCACTCGGTGCTACGAGAGAGCGAAGCATATTCCGTGCAGTGCTTCCTGCTGCAAAGATGGGAATCATGGCAGGAATTATCCTGGGTATAGGCAGAGCTATCGGAGAAACAATGGCGGTTGTTATGGTTTGCGGCAATCAGGCAATAATGCCGGACGGAGTGACCAATGGCGTGCGGACGCTGACGGCCAATATCGTACTGGAGATGGGTTATGCATCCGGACTGCATCGTGAAGCGTTGATTTCAACGGCAGTGGTGCTTTTCGTGTTTATTTTGATTATAAACCTCTCCTTCATGGCATTAAAAAGGAGGGCTGACCGATGAAAAAAACAAGAAAAGAATCATTGGAGCAGTTCTGGCTCACATATAAATCCAAGCCAGGTTCGCTGGCGGTATTTATCTGTGTAATCCTTGCTGCGATTATCACCGTAGGTATTCTGTTCTCCCTCATAATATATATTTTGGTAAACGGTGTTGTACATCTGAAACCGGAACTGTTTGCATGGGAATACAACACGAGCAACATGTCCATGATGCCGGCTATAATCAGTACAGTGTTAATTACGGCGCTGACCCTTCTGATGGCGGTACCGGTAGGAATATTCTCAGCCATATATCTGGTTGAATATGCCAAGAGAGGCAGTAAGCTGGTCAAGGTTATCAGAACGACGACGGAGACGCTGCAGGGAATTCCGTCAATCGTATATGGTCTGTTTGGATATATTCTGTTTGTTATAACTCTGGGATGGAGTTATTCGGTTCTGGCCGGATCGGTAACACTGGCTATAATGATTCTGCCGCTGATTAT
Organism: Bacteroidaceae bacterium; assembly: GCA_963603335.1. Lineage (GTDB taxonomy): Bacteria > Bacillota > Clostridia > Peptostreptococcales > Anaerovoracaceae > Lentihominibacter. Next base: position 2,398 of record CAVCML010000093.1, read on the forward strand.
AAGAACGACGGAAGAGGCGCTGATTTCCGTACCTGACTCTTACAGAGAAGGAAGTTTCGGACTTGGTGCAGGTAAGCTGCGTACAGTTTTCAAGATTATTCTGCCGTGTGCGGTACCGGGAATTCTGGCCGGCGTAATTCTGGCAATCGGAAGGATTGTAGGTGAAAGTGCAGCGCTGATTTTCACAGCGGGAACCGTTGCGCAGGTTCCGGGGAGTCTCTTTGATTCGGCGAGAACCTTGTCTGTACACATGTATGCGCTCCTTTCAGAAGGACTTTATACCGATGAAGCATATGCGACAGCGGTGGTACTGTTGGTGCTGGTAATCCTCATCAATGCACTTTCAGGCTTTATTGCGAAAAAACTGGCAACGAGGTAGTTAAGTATGGATAAATATACAATAGAAAATCTTGAGCTTTTTTACGGTGATTTTAAAGCTTTGAAGAATATCAATATGAAAATACAGGAAAAAGAAATCACCGCATTTATAGGGCCATCGGGCTGCGGAAAATCCACGCTTCTGAAAACTCTGAACCGTATGAACGATCTGGTTGAAGGCTGCAAAATCAACGGAACGGTTAAGCTTGATGATCAGGATATCTACGGAAAGATTGACGTAAATCTTCTCAGAAAGAGAGTGGGAATGGTATTTCAGAAGCCTAATCCGTTTCCTATGAGCATCTACGATAATATCGCTTACGGCCCGAGAACACATGGAATTCGTTCTAAGGCAAAGCTGAACGAGATCGTCGAAAAGTCGCTGAGAGACGTAGCTATATGGGACGAGGTAAAAGACAGATTGAACAAGAGTGCGCTGGGCATGTCAGGAGGTCAGCAGCAGAGACTTTGCATCGCAAGAGCTCTGGCAGTTGAACCTGAAGTTATTCTTATGGATGAACCGACGTCAGCTCTTGACCCGATTTCCACATCAAAGATTGAAGAGCTTGCGATGGATCTGAAGGATAGATACACTATTATTATAGTAACACATAATATGCAGCAGGCAGCGAGAATATCCGACAAAACGGCATTTTTCCTGCTGGGCGAAATGGTGGAATTTGATAAAACGGAAACACTTTTTTCGGTGCCGAAGGACAAGCGTACCGAGGACTATATAACAGGGAGGTTTGGCTGATATGCGTACGCGATTTGATGAACAATTAGAGCAGCTTAATGTGATGCTTATCGACATGGGAGCATTGTGCGAGGAAGCAATCAATTATGCGGTGGGGGCGTTCAATGAAGGTTCGGAAGAAATGCGGAAGCTGACTTTTGAAACCGATAAACATATCGATGACCGGGAACGTGAAATCGAAAATCTCTGTCTGAAACTGCTTTTGCAGCAGCAGCCGGTAGCGAGAGATCTGCGCCAGATTTCATCGGCGCTGAAGATGATTTCGGATATGGAACGAATAGGCGATCAGGCGGAGGACATTGCGGAGATTACAAAATCCATGAAAAAACCTAAGGAAGAGATCTGCGGGGATCATATCAGCGACATGACAAAGACAGCAATCTCCATGGTGACTGAAAGCGTGGACTCATTTGTAAAGAAGGATCTTGAGATCGCGCGTGAGGTTATCAAAAAAGATGATATAGTTGACCGATTGTTCCTTGAGGTAAAGGATGATATAATCAATGCTGTAAGAGAGGATAAGGCGGCAGGCGAATATTTTGTCGATATCCTCATGATTGCAAAGTATCTGGAAAGAATCAGCGATCATGCTGTCAACGTAGCGGAATGGGTCATCTTCTCCCTGACGGGTCAGCATGTCAATGAAGAGCTGATAGAAAAGGAAAATTTATGATTTACTTTTTGGAAGATGATAACAACATCAGAAATTTTGTAATTTACGCATTGAACAATACAGGTCTTTCGGCGGCCGGATTCGGAGCTCCCGGCGAATTTTGGGAGGCTATGAAGAAGGAGAAGCCGGATTTGCTTCTTCTGGACATCATGCTGCCGGAAGAAGACGGTATTTCGATTTTGAAAAAGCTTCGCGAACAAAATGAAACCAAAGAACTGCCTGTGATTATGCTGACTGCAAAGGGAACCGAATACGACAAGGTAATCGGCCTTGATTCGGGAGCCGATGATTATGTTTCAAAACCATTCGGAACCATGGAGCTGATTTCAAGAATCAAGGCATTGCTTCGCCGATCCGACAGGCGCGATTTACAGACGGAATACCGCAAAGGAGACTTGTATCTTTGCCCTGCAAAGCATATCATTCGCGTCGGCGGACGTGATATCACACTGACTCTCAAGGAGTTCGAGCTTCTGTGCATTCTTTTCGAGAACGAAGGAATTGTACTTACGAGGGATGAGATTCTGACCAAGGTATGGGGTTATGAGTTCGACGGAGAGAGCAGGACGGTGGATGTGCATATCCGAACCCTGCGCGCAAAGCTGGGGGATGCCGGGAAATGCATAGAGACCGTTCGCGGTTTAGGATATAAAATAGGAGGCGGCAATGACTAGAAAAATCTTTACCAGCATTCTTTCGGTATCGGTGATTGTACTGCTGCTGTGTCTGGTTAGTATTTCCGGAATTCTGTATGGATATTTCGGAGGAATAATTCAGAAAGAATTGAAGACGGAAGCCGATATAATAGCGCAGCAGGTTGCGCAGGATGATTCGTATCTGCAGAACATGAATGCAATTGACAACCGGGTTACACTGGTAGATGCTGACGGCAAGGTGCTGTTTGACTCTCAGATGGATTCAGCCAATATGGAGAACCACAACGGCCGTCAGGAAATTAAGGATGCGAGAACAAACGGCGATGCGCTCGTAACTCGTTATTCGGATACGATGTCTACGAAAACCATCTATTATGCAAAGGCGCTGTCTGACGGCAAGGTGCTGCGGATTGCTCAGCAGCAAAGCATGGCAATGCTGCTTCTGAAGGGTGTTGTAGTACCGTTTATCGTGCTTATGATTGTTATCGTGATTATCGCGATGATTTTATCCAGGAGGGTGGCAAAGCGGATTGTAGCACCGATTAATGAGGTGGATTTGGATGACAGTGAAGCGGAAGAACCTTATCCGGAGCTGGCACCGCTGATTACAAAAGTGCGTCAGCAGAAAACTCGAATTAACAGCCAGTTGGAAGAGATGAAGCGCGAACAGAAGGAATTCAAAGAAATCACTGAAAATATGAGTGAAGGATTCCTCCTGCTGGATAAAAATCTGGAAATTCTTTCGTTTAACAAGGCAGCAATTGCGCAGCTTGGATACGGAAGTGAAAATGCCCCGTCAAATGCCTTTGAGCTTAACAGGAGCAAGAGTTTCCGGGCGGCTGTGGAAGAGGCTCTCAGCGGCATCAATTCACAGAAGATTTTAGAAACGGAAGGCAGATGCTACAGCATTATGGCAAACCCGGTGTTTGAAGCCGAAGAAGTGGTTGGCTGCGTTGTAATAGTGGTTGATGTGACTGAAAAGGAACAGAGAGACCGTTTGAGAAGAGAATTCACGTCCAACGTATCACACGAACTGAAAACTCCGCTGACGACGATTTACGGTGTTTCGGATATGATGGCGGAAGGCATTGTGAAGCCGAACGATGTGAAATCCTTCGGCAAAAATATACGTGAGGAGTCCGGCAGGATGATTCAGCTGATTGATGATATTATTCAGCTGTCCCGCCTGGATGAGGGGGTTCCGTTGGATGAGGAGCTTCCGGTAGATCTCTTTGATACGGCACAGGATGTATTTGAGCGTCTGCGTGATCATGCAAAGGAAAAGGGAGTCAGCCTTTATCTGGACGGTTCATCTGCGGTGATTAAGGGCAGTCCTGCTCTCTGCGATGAAATTCTGTACAACCTATGTGAGAATGCTATTAAATACAATAAGGAAAACGGCTCAGTGACCGTGACGGTGCACGACTTGAGAGAAGGTGCGGAGCTGATTGTAGAGGATACCGGCATCGGTATTCCATATGAATACAAAGACCGCATATTCGAAAGATTTTTCAGGGTAGACAAGAGCCACAGCCAGATGGTGGACGGCACAGGGCTTGGCCTTTCCATCGTTAAACATGCGGTCGCACGGATGGGTGGAACCATTGAAGTGGACAGCGTGGAAGGCGCGGGTACGAAGATGATTGTCCGGTTCCCGCGAAAGTAATAAATATCTCAGCTTTCTTTTGATTTGTAACAATAAAAAATTCCCGCTTTGCAGCAACGAGGCAGCTGCAGGGCGGGAACCTTTTTTTGGATATTAATCTTATTTTTCTTCGTATTTCTTCACGATTATACTGGAGTTCTGGCCGCCGAAACCGAGGGCATTGGACATGGCCGCGGTGATTTTCGTTTTGCGGGGACCTTCAGTGATGAAGTCCAGATCACAGGCCGGATCCGGCGTGTGATAGTTGATTGTCGGCGGCAGAATTCCGGTTTCGATGGCTTTGATGCAGGCAATCACTTCGGTGATGCCTCCGGCACCCATCAGATGACCGGTATTGCCCTTGGTGGAACTTACCGGAGGAATCTTAGCCTTCAGTTCATCCGGCATCGGCTGATCTTTGTCTTCCCAGCCGTAAAGTGTCTTTATAGCGGTTACTTCCACGGGATCGCCCACAGGGGTGGATGTGCCGTGTGTATTGATATATCCGATTTCTTCAGGCTTCATATTTGCCTTGCGCAGAGCACTTTTCATACAGGAAACAGCGCCGCTTCCATCCGGGCGCGGTGCCGTAACGTGATATCCGTCGGTATTGTTTCCGTAGCCTGCCAGGCTGCAGAGGATTTTTGCGTTTCTGCTGCGGGCGTGTTCTTCGGTTTCAAGTATGATGGCGCCGCCGCCTTCACCCATGACGAAGCCGTCGCGATCCGCATCAAACGGTCTGCACGCTGTAAGCGGGTCCGGATTCTTGGAAAGTGCCTTTGCCTGTGCGAGCGTTGACATGATAATCGGGCAGTGTGAGCTTTCGCCGCTGACTACCAGCATCACATCAGCTTCGCCGGATTTGAGCAGCATAGCTGCAATGCACATTGCGTCACCGCCGGAAGAACAGGCGGTGCTTACCGTAAAGCTAGGACCGTGGATGCCGTAGGAAATAGCAATCTGCGCCGCACCGAGATTTCCGAGAATCTTCGGCAGGAAACGCGGGCTGACCTTCTTTTTGCCGTCAACGCTGTAGGCGCGCTGCGTATCGGCGATGATTGAAGTTCCGTTGAGTGCCGTTGCCATGACGATACCGATTCGGTCGGATTCTGCTTCGATTTCAATGCCGCTCTGTTCGATTGCTTCCTTTGCGGAAGCGTAAGCATATTGAATGAAAAGACCGGTCTCTCGGGCCAGTTTGCTAGGCATATAGTTTTTAGGATCAAATCCCTTTACTTCTCCTGCGATGGTAATCGGCGTGTCTTCATCCTGAAAGCGGGTGATGTGAGTGATACCGCATTTCTGATCCAGGATGCCCTGCCAGTATTCATCAACGCCGATGCCGATTGGTGTCACAGCGCCGAGACCAGTAATGACTAAATTTTCCATCGTATGTAAATTCTCCTCCCTGTATTGCTGACAGCACCAAAGAATGATGCTGATTTTATCCAAACTTATGCTATTTTATCATAGAAATTGATAAAAGTCATCCTCTGAATGGAAAGTTTGTGGTATACTGAGTGATAAGCGTTGATACGAGGAGGGGCATATGCTGAAAAAAGAAAAGATAGATCGAATAAATCACCTGGCGCGGAAATCAAAACAGGAGGGACTGACCGAGGCGGAAAAAGAAGAACAGGCGGCTCTTCGCAAAGAGTATCTTGAAAAATTTCGTGAGCAGTTCACAGGACATTTAAAGCGCGTGAAGTTTGTAGAGGATTTATCTGAGGAGGAACTGGTAAAGATTCAGAAGGAGAATGAGGCAATCCGCAGAGCAAACCAGAAGGCACAGCGAGAGAGCGAACATTCGGAGCAATCAAGTGAGCAGCTGCAGAAAAAAGCAGAGGAAATCTACGATAAAAAAAGACAGAATTAGAATGAAATTGCGGCGGGAAACAGGATGTTTCCCGCTTTTTGCAGGTTGAGACAAATGAATACCATAGAAATTCTATGAGTTTTATATGAAAAGCGCGGATTTGTTTTTAAAACGGCTTGCAATCTTCATTAAATTGGTATAATATAAATCGTGGAAAGTTACATAGAACAAACTGAGAAAGAAAACAGCAGAAATATCAAGACAAAAGGAGATGCGGTTATGAGACAGGTTTATTTAGACTATTCAGCAACGACACCTGTTAAAGAAGAAGTCTGGAAGGCGATGCTTCCATATTATACTGAATTTTACGGCAATCCGTCGAGTCTTTACGGCGTAGGACTTGAAGCGAAAGCCGGATTAGATAAAGCGCGCAAACAGGTAGCGGATTTAATCAATGCAGAGGAGCGGGAAATTATATTCACATCCTGCGGAACGGAAGCTGATAACTGGGTTCTGGAAGGTGTTGCCGACAAACTGAAAGATAAGGGTAAGCACATCATCACCAGCAAAATTGAACACCATGCGATTCTGCACACTTGTGAATACCTGGAAAAGCATGGATTTGAAGTGACATACCTTGATGTGGACAGCGAGGGATTTGTGAAACCGGAAGTGCTGGAGGATGCAATCCGTGACGACACGATTCTCGTAAGCATCATGATGGTAAATAATGAAATCGGAACGGTTGAACCAATCAAGGAACTGGCTGCCGTTGCGAAGAAACACAACATATATTTCCATACAGACGCTGTGCAGGGCCTCGGGAATGTGCCGATTGACGTAAAAGATCTCGGCATCGATTTCATGTCCATGTCGGCGCATAAAATCTACGGCCCGAAGGGCGTGGGTGCGCTTTACATGAGAAAGGGCATCAAGCTGCCGAACTTCATGCACGGCGGCGCGCAGGAAACCAAGCGGAGAGCCGGAACGGAAAACGTGGGCGGAATTGTAGGATTCGGCAAGGCGGCAGAACTGGCAAAGGAAAATCTGCAGCAGCACCGTGCGCATTGCAGTGAGCTGCGTGACTATCTCAGAAAGGAAATCGAAGAAAAAATTACAGACATTCAGGTCAACGGACCGCGGGAACATCGCCATCCGGGCAATCTGAACGTATGCTTTGACTATATTGAAGGAGAATCCATCCTGCTTATGCTGGACGGATTCGGTGTAGAGGTATCCACGGGATCGGCATGTTCTTCCAAATCCCTGGTACCGTCTCACGTGCTGGAAGCTATCGGCGTTTCAATCACCAGAATGAACGGAGCGGTAAGGTTTACAGTAGGTGATTTCACCACAAAAGAAGATATTGATTATACAGTGGATGCTTTGAAAAAGGTTGTAGAGAAACTTAGAGAATGGTCTCCGGTAACGGGACAGGAAGGATGGTAGAGATATGGCATTATATAACGATAAAGTAATGGAATATTTTATGAATCCGCACAATGTAGGTGAAATTGAAAATCCTGACGGCAAGGGCACTTACGGAAGCCCGGTCTGCGGAGATATGATGCAGATTACCATCAGTGTGGATGACAATGATGTGATAACCGATGCCAAATTCAAGACATTTGGGTGCGGCAGTGCGATTGCGTCTTCAAGCATGGCAACCGATATGATTATCGGCATGAGCGTGGAGGATGCTTTGGAGCTTTCAAATCAGAAAATCATCGATGAACTGGGCGGACTTCCTCCTGTAAAGGTTCATTGTTCGGTTCTGGCAGAACACGCGATTAAGGCTGCAATCTATGATTATGCACAGAAGAACGGCAAGACTTACAAAGGGCTGGAAGGTTTCGACCCGAATGAAGAAGAAGATCATCACGATACGGAAGATGAAAATGAAGAATAAAAAAGTTGTATTGGGATTAAGCGGCGGAGTGGACAGCACTACCGCTGCTTTGCTGTTGCAGGAAAAAGGATACGAAGTTATCGGGCTGTATTTCGATGCCATGGGAAAGGGCAGAGAAGATGCCGGCGCAGTGCGGGCGGAGACAGCGGCAGGACAGCTCGGTATCCGATTTTTGTACAGAAATGTCAGCGGCATATTTCAGGAAAAGGTAATCGAAAATTTCTGCAGTGAGTATGCATGCGGCAGAACGCCGAATCCGTGCATCGTCTGCAATCCCAATGTGAAATTCAAAACGCTGCTTGAGGCTGCAGATGAAGAGGGAGCCGATTGGATTGCAACGGGTCACTATGCGGATACGTATCAAGATCCGGAGAGCGGGATGTGGTTCATTAAGCGTGCAAAGAGTGAGGCAAGGGATCAGTCATATATGCTTTACCGTTTGGGAGAGGAAGTTGTTTCGAGGCTGATTCTGCCTCTGAATGATGCAGAGGATAAGGAAAAAGTGCGGGAACTGGCACGCGAAAAAGCACTGAAAAATGCTGATGATAAGGATAGCCAGGAGATATGTTTTATCGAAGAAGGGGATGACTACAAGGCGTTCCTGAAGCGGAAGGGATTTGATCTTCCAAAGGGCGATTTCGTGGATACCGAGGGTAATGTGCTGGGTGAACATCAGGGCATTTTGAACTACACCGTCGGGCAGCGAAAGGGACTTGGGATTGCACTTGGAAGGCCGGTTTTCGTTACCGGCATTGACAGTGAAAAGAATCGGGTGATACTGGGTGAAAACTCAGATCTGTTCCGCAAAGAGGTAATCTCAGCCGGAAATATCCTGCTGGGATGTGATTTTGATATGCGCAGAAAACAGGCAGAGGAAAACGGAGAAGCTTTTTCCTTGGGTCTGATCGGATTTGACGGAGAATCCGGAATTACAGCTAAAATCCGCTATGCTGCAAAGCCGGCGGAAGCAGCTTTAAAGCTGCTTCCGGATGGAAAAATCCTGACGATGTTCAAAGAGCCGCAGCGTGCTCCGACTCCGGGTCAGTCCATCGTGTTTTACAGGGATAACCTGGTGCTGGGCGGCGGATTTATCGTATGAAGCTGCGGAATGCGGCACTTTTAGAGATACGGCTTGAGGTTATCGAACACAATTCGGTAGCCGTTGGGATACATATGAACGCCTTCCACGGTGAACTCCGGCTTTAATTCACCGGAATTATCGGCAAGGCCGTCGTTAACATCGATATAATGACAATGATACTGTTCCGCCAGCTGTGCGACTTTCACATTTGCCAGGCGGACTTTTTTATTGGTGCGGGTCTTGAATTTTGCCTTGAAGAATGGATCTTTCATCATGGAGATAACCCTGGTGTTAATAGGGTAGTATGCCATGAGATAGATTTCGGTCTGCGGGAGCTTATCCCGGCAGATCTGCAGAATTTTGGCGTAATTTCCTATAAGGTGAGGCATCCAGGACGGTTCGGATTCATCGATGCAGGGCATATTGCCGTCGGTATCGGGTGTGCCGTTCATATCGTTGGTACCGATGTTGATAAAGAGTTTGGAAGGTTCCGGATCCAGCAGCATGGTATTTATATTGCGCAGAAATTCGTCGGTGGTGCAGCCGCCGATTCCGCGGTTATAAACCAGAAGGCCGTCCTTTGCGAGATCACTTTCGGCATAGAATTCCGTAACCGGGAAGTGTTCCATGAGGGAAGATCCGGTAAAGAGAATCTGCCCTTTTTTTATGTATTTGTTAAGGTATTGAAAGTTCTTTAATTTCCGCGCTTTTTCAGCCAGGTGTTCGGCTTCCGTGGCTTCGTGAAGCCGGAGTGATAATTCGTTGTTATTTGTTGTCATAGTATTGTGCTCCTTTATTATGCAGTTAAGTGTTATACAGTGAAATCAGAATAAAATTATGGCGCGAACCGGGCAGACAGGTGCGCAGTAGCCGCAGGTGAGGCAGACTTCGCTGTCGACTGCGGCAAGGCCGTATTCGTTCCGGTGAATCGCATTGTTTGGACAGCGGCGGATGCATGCCCCGCAGCCTTCACAATCTCCGGCATCGATATGGATGCGTTTGCGGCTTATATCGGGAACGTAGTCCCGCGGCAGCCTGCCGTCCGCATAGGCGATAAGTATATCAACCTCTTCCTTTTTCCCGATGCCGACCATGGTGGAATCCACACCGTAAAGCCCTGTAACGTAATCCAGAGCCTTTACGTAATCAGCGGTCAGATTGCCGCCTCCGAAAGCTTTCATAGCGAATACGCCTTTTCCGGCATCGTGACAGGCTTTAATTGCAGCTTCCATTTCTTCGCATGTGCCGGGACCGTCGCCGCAGCGAATCCCCAGACCCGCAAAGTTGATGAGAGGAAAGACTGCGTCGCACTCCGGGATTTCAGCCATCTTTGCAGCAACATCCACGTGATGAGTGGATACGCCGATTGCACGGATTATGCCCTTTGCCTTATAATCCCGAAGACATTGCCAGGCTCCTGCGCGCATGTCCCAGTCGGGATCCTGACGAACTTCATGGAGCAGGAAAATGTCGATGGTTTCCAGATCCATTTCCTGCAAAGCTTCCTCGATTGCATCTTCAGTTTCTTCATAGGTCGATCCCAGGCATTTAGTGCAGATCACGGGAAGCTCCGGGTTTCCCGGTGTTCTGTCGATGCCCCTCAGAGCTTCGCGAAGATATGGATAAGTCCGGTAGTACTGGGCGGTATCGAAGAAATTGATGCCCTGCTTGATGGCATATCGAATCAGCTCCGCGCCTTCTTCCAGCGGAAGATTCATCTGAGAACCGCCCATGGTAAGCACTCCGAATGCCACCGGAGTAACGTATAAATCTGTTGTTCCAAGTCTGTGTTTTTTCATTTTATGCTCCGTGTTCTGTGATGATTATATTATAACATGATGCGGGCGGGGATGCAGTTGTTTCTGCGGATTTTGATGCTGCCCATATGTTGCGGGAAGCTATGTGAGATGGTATACTTTTGTTGGAATACCTGCAAAAAGGGAAAACGAAAGGAAAAAATATGAACACGGAAGAATATAGAGCAGCGGCGAATTTCTGGAAGGAAAAGGAATATAAGAAAATGCCGATTGAGAAATTAAAAACCATGGCGGAGGAATATCTCAGCAGCAGTTCGGTCTGCGCACTGGCAACGGGCAGCGGCGATTACGTTCGATGCACTCCGCTGGAATACAGCTATCGCGATGGCAAGTTTTGGATTTTCAGCGAAGGCGGAGAAAAGTTTATCGGACTTGAGAAAAACGACAATGTCAGCCTGGCTGTATTCGACAAGAACCCCAATTTCGGCGAGCTGAAAAGTGTACAGGTAATGGGCAGAGTGAAAATTATCGAGCCGATGTCAGCAGAATACATTGCTCACGCAGAATACAAGAAAGTTCCGATTGAAGCACTCCGAAAGCTGGCTAATCAGGGACATCCGATGTATTTGCTCTGCATTGAACCTGTAAGAGCGGATGTATTATTCTCGGATTTCAAAAAACAGGGTTATGACAGCCGCCAGGTATTGGACTGCATGAAGGGATAAAAACATGAAGACCAAAACAGAAAACAGAGCAATCTTGGTTTACCTTTTAATAGTTTTCGGTGTTTGCTATATATCGGGCTTGCTTGAAGCAATGACCGGCTCCGGTAAATTCTATCAGTTTTTAGGAATCAGTTTTACTTTTATCCCGGTTATAGCTGCGGTTATTACCAGACGATTTACGGGAGAAAAGGCAAAATATCATTTGTCGCTGCGCGTATGGAAGAATATGAAGTATTGGATTTTATCGGCATTTTTGCCGGGCATTTTGATTGCAATCGGTGCGGTAATTTATTATCTGATTTTTTCTGATCAATACAGCGGAGTGTTTAAAATCGGGATGAGATTGGATACGGGTACGGAAATCATCGTGAAGTACCCGCTTGTGATTGCTTTGGCCTGTATCGTGATTTCGGCATTAATGATTCCGATTCAGCTGCTGGAATTAGGGGAAGAAATCGGGTGGAGAGGATACCTGCTCGGCTTTCAGACGGAAAAATACGGCGAGAAAAAAGCGGTGATAATCAACGGCATTGAATGGGGTATCGCTCATTTGCCGCTCGTTTATTTCGGATTCAATTACAGCTCGGCAAATCCGGGTGCACCCTGGTCCAATATGGGAATGATGATGATCACATGCATTGTGCTCGGCATTATTCTTTCATATGTAACGATAAGAACCGGAAACTGTATGTATGCGGCAATTATTCACGGAGCAGTTAATGTTATCGGCGAATTGCCGGTTTATTTCAGCATGGACATGACCAATGGACTTTTGGGTCCCAACCCTACCGGAATAGTGACTATGCTGCCATTGCTTATTGCGGCGATATTCTGCTTCTTAAAAATTGTATCGATTCAGCATATTTTACGAGGAGGGGAGATTAAGCGTTTATGATTGAGCAGCTGAGAGAAACGGATTTTGACCGGATGTTTTCCTTAATGAAAGAAAGCTTTCCGGAGGATGAACGCCGAAGTTATGAGGAAGAGCGAGCGCTCCTTGAGATTCCCGAGTTTCGGATTTATGCAGAGAGCGGAGCAAAGGACAGCGCTTTGCAGGCATTTCTGGCATACTGGAATTTTGAAGATATCGGATATATTGAGCATTTTGCTGTGAATCCCGATTGCCGGAATCAAGGATTGGGAGGGCGAATTCTGCAGGAAGTGATGAAAATCTCAAACAGGCAGATCTGCCTTGAAGTGGAACCGCCTGAAACTGAAATTGCCCGCAGGCGCATCGGGTTTTATGAGCGAAATGGATTTGTTTATAATGACTACGTATATGTGCAGCCGCCGATGACGGAAGGGAGAAATCCGGTTCCTCTGCGTCTTATGACAACGGGCGGCCCGGTGAACAAGCCGGAATTTGAAAGACTTAAGGAGATTTTATACACGAAGGTATATCATGTTTCAAAAGACTGGAAATA
>CAVCML010000094.1:0-6327 GCA_963603335.1 Bacteroidaceae bacterium
GTTTGCGTGCAGATCATGGTCAAGCGGTGATACCGTATCCGGGTATATAAAGCCGATACACGGAGCATCATCCATCTTGAATGATTCATGTGCCGCAAGCCAAATCGCAGCTTTATGAATATGGTTCACTGTAAGATTACCCACACTGAACTGATAACGGCACTTGCACAAATCCGTAGTAATATAATGCACCATCTTGGCCCACGCCAGATACGAAACCAAATCTGTGCAATATACCGGGAGCGAGTCATCCATATTATCATTTACAATGACCTTTTCGTCATATTTTGCTGCTACTATTCCCAGCGCCTTAATAATCTGGTTCATGTTCCACACTTCATCAGGACAGCCCGGAGCCACCTGATGCCATGTGCTGATTAATCCGCATGTACTCGTTCCTGCTTTTAAGGAATTTATGGTTCCCTGCACTGCATTCGGCCAGCCGATATGATTGTCTTCAAATTTCAGTCCTATCGTCGATGCAGTCGTCAGACCAATATAATCCTCCAGGGTATTCAAATCAAATCCTGCTCCTGTTGGAATTCCCTCTCTTCGATCCATAGGTACACCTGTTATGTTTTTAGGCAGTTGGTGTGAGAATGGGATATCAAATCCCGATTCCTGTGACCATTTCTCAAGTTCCTTTAAACAGTTTACCTGGTCTTCATATGTGGCCAGACCCATGTTTGTTTTCCATATAATCTTTCCCTCCGCAGCATATCTAAGGCAAAGATCCGCATCATTTTTTACACCATATTTTCTATGAAACGGGGTTTCCATTCGTTCGAGTTTCTTCCCGATTTCATATCCCTCTTCCCAGGACTTTTTCCAGTCTCCGGAATCCTCGGGAATAAACTGTGCTAGATATTCCCGGTCTGTTTTATTTAATACTTCCATATTGCATACGCACCTGAAGTGCTACTCCTTTTCATACTATTGCTTGCTTGCCTCTACAAGTTCTATCATTATACCGTCCGGATCCTTGCACATTATCCAGCTGTTCATATTCTCTTCCCAGGCCTTCACGGGTTCGGATGTGAATTCTACTCCGGCACTTTTCAGCCTGTCTATCCAGGCGTCAAGATCATCCACCTGGTAGGCAATGTGGTGCTTGCCCAGCGTGTACATAGGCATAGGGTTTGTCACTGGTGAGTCCGGAGCAACGAACTCCAAAAGTTCTATAACACTACCCTCACAAACCTCCATGGTACATACTCTCGTAACAGCACCCTTTTCTTCTGTGATTGCGATAGACTCAGTCTCATCATCAACAGGCTCGCTGGGAGGGCTGAGAAGCCTGAATCCCATAACGTCCCTGTAAAACCTTATCGATTTCTCAATATCGCTGACTGTAATTCCCGTATGATCGATTTGTTTTATATTCATTTCACTCCTCCTGAAACCTACTCTGCTGCCCCGAATATATTTCCTCCGGCTCTCACCGCAATCTTCAGCTCAACGAATCGGGCGTCAACCGGAACCTCCGCATAAGTGAAATCCTGTGAATCTTTCGCAAACCACTTTTCAGAATAAAAATCACCTTTTTTCTGATACTGCGTTTCGCCCTCTATCTCTGTCACCGTCACCTGCAGATTCTGGCGCCGGACAGCTTCCTCTGCCAGTTCCCTGCTGATATCGATTGCCTCTTTTACTGCATCGTTCAGCTCTCTGCAAGAGCGTCGCTTGTTCTTGGCATGCACAAGATAGCCTCTGCCTTCTTCACCTTTGCGAATAGTGGCCGTAACCTCTTCCTGTATGCCTGACACTGCGGCTCCGACCGCATTGGCAACCTCATAGTGCGGCGGCACAACCAGATTGAAATCATAAAACTCTCTGGCAATCTGATACCATGTTTCTGCGGGTGCTCCGATAGCACACACCGCAAGCGCCGGATCCACACGTTCTAAGAATCGATTGTATATCATCTCTGCGATGCCTCGCTTAATCTCATCGACGCATTCATCGACAGTAACGCCCATCTTTTTTGCCATGCTATCGACAACTGCTGCCGAAGCCTCTCTGTCCCAGTTGACGTATTCGCCTGTATAATGCACGATGTCGGTCGGCGTAAGCTGCTTACCGCCCCGGCATGCCGGCAGAACTCGATCCGGACCAATCGATAGCTCACCATCCTCGTATCTAATGCAGCTGTCGCCTCCCAGCCCGAACGTGTTCAGGTTTGCAGATCTGATCATAAGCTTCCATTTGCCGACCAATGCGCCATCAGGAGAGAGCTCAACTCTATTGTCAATCACCGTCCCTGTGTCCGTAGTCGTTCCTCCCATATCAGAAATCACCGCATTCTCAAGCCCTGTGAGATTCGTCGTTCCTATCATGCTTGCGGCTGGACCCGAAAGTGCAGTGTCGATTGGAGTCATTCGTATCGCTTCAAGCTTCGCATTGGTTCCGTCACCCTTCACCACGAAAATCGGTGCGTCGATATGATATTCTGCGAGCACTGTTTCGATTGCACGGATGAAGCGCGTGATGATGGGGAGCAGACCTGCGTTAATCACCGCAGTGTTGGTTCTCTCCAGAAAACCCAGTCCGCTGGCCAGTTCATGACCGCAGATCACAGGCTTGCCTGTCGTTTGTACGATATAATCCTTCACCTTTTGTTCCAACAGCGGATTTCTCACGCTCGCAGGACAGGAAACTGCGAATGCATCCACATCAGGAGTCAGTTTTGTCACCGCCGCCTCTACCTGCTGCTTCTTAACATCCTGCAATATTCTCCCCTTGATATTGATAAGGCCGTCAATAGTTCGAATATGTTCACAGGCAACCTCACCCGGCGGCATTGATCCAATCAAAATGAGTCCCACGCTACTTAGATTCCCCTCAACAATGGCATTAGTTGCCAAAGTTGTAGAAAGAACAATTTTCTCAATCTGCTCAATCTCACCCTCCGAAAGTCCGAGAGAAGAAATGCTTTGTGCAATCCCCAACTCCAGATTCTCATGCGTCGTAAGTGCTTTTGCTTTTTTCAGAATTCCCATCGGTCCACTCGTTCCGCTTTTTACAAATACCGCATCCGTATATGTTCCGCCTGTATCAATTCCTATCACATAAGCCATAATCAACCCATCCTTTTTTAAATAAGCTCTTTCGGATTTTCCAAATAATTTTTAACCGCCGTAATAAACGAAGCTCCATATGCTCCGTCAAGAACTCTATGGTCACAATTCAGATTTATCTCCATAAGCGGACGTATAACAATCTCGTCATCTATAACGGTCGGCGTCTTCTTGATTTCATTTACTCCGAGTATCCCCAGCTCCGGCATATTAATCACAGGGAAACAGCCTTCAACTCCCATCATTCCCATATTCGTAATGGTAAATGTGCCTCCCGTTATATCATCATATGTCATTTTGCTATTCTGACATCTGCCTATCAGTTCGGTAGCTTCCTTCGCAAGTGTAAGCAGATCCATATCCTGTACATCCTTCACATTAGCCACTATCAGTCCGCGATTAGTCGCAACAGCAGTTCCGACATTGATATTTTCAAAAAAAGTCATCGTTTCAGTTTCGGCATCATATCTGGCGTTCATATCCGGATAGTCTGATAATGCTTTCTGCACAGCCTTCATCACCATATGATTAAAAGTGACTTTTACCCCGTCAGCCTGATGCTCCTCATTAAATTTCTTTCTGAAATCAATCGCAGCCTGCATGTCCACATGCACTTTAAATCCTTCCAGTGGTGAAGTAATCCAGCTTTTAGCCATATTGGCCGCCATCGCTTTTTTAACTCCTGATATTTTCACTTCATTTGGCATATTTGTTCCTCCATAACCATTATCTTTCAATGCAACGACTATTATCACACGCTTTGTTTTAACTATTAATCTAACGGTTATAATATTCTCTGTCATCATTCTACAACATTCCACTAAAAATGTAAACCCCTTTATTTCAAAAAACCGTTCAGGCTGATGCAGCCGAACGGTTTTAGTCTCATATCGATGTCATTATTCACTTTTTATTACTTTATATAGTGTTCCATAGACTTTACGAGATACCTGCACTCGTTCATTTTAGACGATGTGATATATCCCGCCGGAGCATTAATGACATCCGGTATTCTGTTTACCAAAGTAGCGCATGTCAGCTCTGCCGTGGGTGGGACGGGCTGATTCGTTACAAACTCTACATCTCCATCGTAAAGGGTCCAGTTATTGCTCTCCCCTTCATCATCACTGCAAACGACAGCTTCAACACCAGCTTCAATCACCAATCCTTCTTCCGTGGTCGTTTTCACCATGCTGACAGCTCCTCTCACTTCCCCTTTCCTAATAATTCTTCCCAATGTTTTAGATTCAATATCTTCTTCTGCTATCACCGGAATGAGTTTCTGCTTCTGATGCTTTAATGTCATCCCCAGCTTTTCTACCAGCCATGGATTGGAGTTCCAAAAGAATCCCGGTGCAAACTCATCTTTTTCTATCAATACTTTGATTTCTTCATTGGTCATACGATTCATCGGCTCAAATTTTGCATCAAATTCATCCTTGGTGAGCCCCGCACCAAATGACTCTGCAAAAGCAATACCATAAAGCTCAATATTGTTTTTCTGAACACCTTTAATCCGTGTCAGCCGATCTATTCCACCGGCGAGATTTGAGATTGTAGAACACCACTGTAATTCCTGCGCCCCGGAACCGGTTATCGTGACTCCATTTGCTTTAGCCACCTCATCGAGTTCTCTCGCCAGCCGCGGACTGGAAGTCCATGGATAAATAGACTCTTCACAGGACGTAATAACATTTACCTTGTTTTTCACACATGTCATCAATACATCATAAACCTCATTGAGCAGACTTCTGGTCGTTACTATCGCTATATCAGGCTTCAATTTCTGCAGTGCCGCTTCTAAATTATCTGCTTTCTGGATTTTAATGCCTTGTTTCGTCACACCTGCTCTTTCTCCGATATCCATGCCCTCGATATCCGAATTCACATCAAATGCTCCAACAATCTCAGCACCTTTATTTAACGCAAACCGCATACAATATGCGCCCATCTTCCCGCATCCAAACTGTATGCATCTCACTTTTTTTATCATACGAAATATTCTCCTATTCAATTTACACAAATTTTTTAATATAAAGCACCTTTTCTAAATAGAAGAAGCCCCGTTTTTCTCGGAGCATCTTTTATTATGGTATTATGCAAGAAAATCCAATGTTTCATTTGCATATTTTTTAAATCGCTATTTCTTTAAGATCAATTGCTTTTTCAATCATTCCGTCCACATAATACGCCCAGATGTCCGGCTCATACACAATTTCCGGGAGGTATTCCGGTGGAATATCCGTTTCTTCTTTACATCGCGATAAAACCTTTTCTATCAGCTCTTGTGTAACCAGTTTTCCGGTAAGAACAATTCTGTCCGGATTTACCATAACTATGTTAGCCGCAATACATACGAACATAAGATTTTCTGCATTATCCTCATTAAAATAAGAGTCCTCAAAATTTTTGTAATATCCAAGAAAACCGGCAAACCCATTTGTCCCTCTTATAATTTTTCCTGTATACACTGACATCAGTCCCGGACGTGCAAACTCCGGAAAAACCCCAAATGAAAACACGCCTTCTGTTCGGTAATGCTTACAATAGTACCCATAAGCTCGATATGCAACATCATTCTCCACATATACAGGCAGATTCAGCTGTTCTTTCAGCGCAGAACCTATGTCAGTTCCATCAAGTTCCGATATATCACAGACTCCGACAGCACTTCCGCTGATATTGCCGGGAATACCTACCATTATCTGGATTATCTGTGGATATTTTTTAATAAACTCTTTCGATTTCTCAACAATATCTTCAAGGGTAACTAACTCACGGCTCTCTTCTGTAAAATCCATCATTTTACCGGTCACAGAGACCACATCATAGCAAATAAGTTTTTCACCGTCTACAAGCTGCAGCATAATACAAAGGAACAGCTCTTTTCCTTCATTTACCCTGTACACGGATGTAAAACGTCCCACATTATTAAGTTTTTTCTTTTCACCTATAATCTCGCCGTTATTCTCCAACTCATTCAGTAGGGTATTGCAGGTCGCCGCGCTCAGACCCGTCTTTGCAACAATGGATTGCTTAGTACATTCTTCTACCTTGTATATTTCTCTCCGAATTCTGTTTAAATTTATCAATTTCACGTCAACTGAGTCAGCCATATCCTCACCATTCCCTTTATTATTATAGTTATTATAATCATTTTCTTCTTAAGTTTCAAGATATTACTTGTTTTTGTGGTAGTCAAGTCCTAAATTTGGTGTAAATTCAAAATGCTGCCTTTAGGTTTAGTTTG
>CAVCML010000095.1:0-2390 GCA_963603335.1 Bacteroidaceae bacterium
AAGGCTGAGCTTTTGGCTCTATTTAATTTACACCATTATACATCCACTATCGGCGAATGCCGGAATAAAATCAATTTCAGCAAAAAATACAACATGAAACCACGAAAAAGAGATATTTATGTTGCATTTTCGCTTGGGAACAACATGAAATAGGATTTAATGTGTGTCTATGTTGCATGAATCGCTTTGCTGCAGCATATCTGCAACATATAACATTAATTTGCCGACGTTCATGTTGCCGATGCCTTCAGATGCAACATAAACTTGAATTTTTTAAGATTTTATGTTGCATTAATTGCTGCACTCACAGCATTTGCAGCATGAAGTACGATTTTCCTTATGATTATGCTGTAATTTGGAATTTTGGCAGAATTCACGTTTTCATATTGACAATAATAAATTCAATGGTAGAATAAAAACGTTGCATCAGAGATATTTGGAGTGGAATCTCTGAACAAAAAAGCGGGGAGCTTGCACTGCAGGCTGAGAGGAAGCACGACGCTTCGACCCGGGAACCTGATATGGATAATGCCAGCGTAGGGACAACAGCGGATATATTTTTATCGTGTATAAAAGTGTGTATGCCTTGCGCATATACACTTTTTCTGTTTTTTGTGCTTTACAGCCTTCATGCTCTACAGAGGCGAAAAAAGGAGGAAAAAGATATGCAGACATTTTTTGATTCACTTGCGGGACAGATTACGGTGGCAGGAGTTATAGTGCTTCTGTTTGCGGCAATACTTTATTCGGGAAAGAACAAGCCCACCGACACAAAGGCTCTCGCAGTTTCGGCGCTGCTTGTGGCGCTTGCGATGATACTCAGCCAGCTGGTTATCTTCAGAATGCCGCAGGGAGGCAGCATAACGGCATTTTCGATGGTGCCTATCGTACTGTGCGCGTATTTCTTCGGCGTGAGAAGAGGCCTTCTCGCAGGCATGTGCGTAGGATTGTTATCTCTGATTTTCAATCCGTATGTAATACATCCGATACAGCTGCTGCTGGATTACCCACTGGCATTCGGCGCACTGGCATTCGGCGGTATATTTGCATCAAAGAAAAACGGCCTCATAAAAGGATATCTCTTCGGTATTCTGTGCCGCTATATATGTGCGGTACTTTCAGGCATCATCTTCTTCAGCGAATATGCGCCTGAAGGATTCAACTCCGTTACATGGTCGGTATGGTACAACTTCACGTACATCGCAGCAGAGGGTGCGGTAACCGTAGTGCTGCTCAGCATACCTCAGATAAAGCATATGTTTGAACGTCTGAAAGCTTCACTTGCAAATTAATGCTGCACGGCAAAAAAGCTTGCCGGCCTGTGATATCAAGGGCCGGCAAGCTTTTTTAATCGGTATTTTCCGCACATCTTACATGCATATTACATACACATCACACATACTACATGCACAGGATTTCATATAATTCATCGGTAAGTTTTTCCTTCAAAATCTCCTCCGCCGGGACAGCTCCGAACCCGCCGTAATATTCCTCGGCCGCTCCGCCTGCGATAGCGCCGAACGTGTCGCTGTCGCAATCCAGGCTGTAGATGTTTCTCATGAACGATTCGTAATCCGTGCTTTCATAAAAGCATCTCATGGCGGCGGGGACAGAGCCCTGACAGCTTGCGTTCCATCTGTATCTCGGACGCATTTCATCCAGGCTGTATCCGATGCTGTATTCGTATTCATCCTTCGGATACTCCGCCAGTACATAATCGTAAATCTCTTCTTTGCTCCTGCCATGTCCGGCCATCCAGATGCAGGTCGCCGTGACAACCGCGCCTTTGATTCCCTCCGGATGATTGTGAGAAACTTCAGCGGTCTTTGCAGCCATTTGCTGCATTTCTTCATAATCCTCGTAATGTTCTCCGACAAACGAAGCCCGCATCGCGGAGCCGTTTCCCCAGCTGCCGTAAGGCTTATGATCATCCTTAAGAATCCATTCCGCAAACTTCCTGCCGTATCCGCACTGCGGGTAGCGGCGCCCGATTTTCACCATGCTCTCTGTCAGATCCGCCCCCTCGGCAAGTGCCTTTTTTATCGCAAGCGTCATAACCGTATCGTCCGTAAATCTGCATTTTTCTTTACTGTAAATCGGAACATGCCGCCAATCTGTATTCTGCGGTCTGTCAAATTCAAACTGCGATCCTAAAATATCTCCTAAAACCGCGCCCTTTACTGCCATATAATCACTTCCTTATCGTATCCGGGATTTCTGTATTCTATTATTTTATTCCCTGATTTCCGGCTTTGCAATACATTTAATCCGCCGCTGCGGCAAGTCCCCATAAAACTCCCGAAAATATTGTAATTGCCCGTTGTTTCGTGGTATAATCCCATCTTTGACACTTGATAGGTTGAGAAAAGCCTGTCATCCCTTGATATTAC
>CAVCML010000096.1:0-6376 GCA_963603335.1 Bacteroidaceae bacterium
CTGATTTCAGCAAGCTTTTTTTTGTTTTTTAATGAAGTTTTTCGTGAGTTTTTCCTCATGAAAAACTCAGGCTTTTTTATGTACCGCCCCCAAAGGTTAGACATGAAAATCCAACAGTTGGAGGCTGGCACATTGGCATAAAGCCGAGTTTTTATCTGCTGCCTGATATTATAATGCTAATCAAGCATTTTTATTCATCGCCATAATTATCGCGCGGGGTATAGTGTGTATGGAGCAATTGGTGCGATTTGCTGCCGCCGGCCATCCCCAGGTATTCTTTGTACAGCCTTTTCACGGACGGATTGTTGTGAGATTTACGAATGTATGTGCTGCGGTCTTCGCGATAAAGTCCCTTTGCACGTTCCTCTTTAACGTCCATCCAGTTGGTAACATTTGATTTCTGCAAAGGCTGTCCGCCTCCGTTAACACAGCCTCCGGGGCAGGCCATAACTTCTACAAAATGGAATTCTTCGCCGTTACGGATAGCTTCCATCAGCTTTCTGGCATTACCGAGACCGTGAACGACTGCAGCTTTGAGAGTTAAATCTCCAACCGGAAGTTTTGCTATTTTAATGCCTTCCAGCCCGCGAATTTCCTCATATTCGAAGTTGTCAGCCGAGGTTCCGGTCAGCAAATCGGATACGGTACGCAGCGCAGCCTCCATAACTCCGCCGGTGGCTCCGAAGATTACTCCGGCACCTGAGGCATTTCCAAACGGGTTGTCGAAATCCGAGTCACCAAGATCAGGGAAGTCAATACCGATATCATAAATCATCTTGCCGAGTTCACGCGTTGTGATGACAACATCCACGTCCGGATTGCCGTCAACCTGCATTTCAGGTCTTGCAGCCTCAAATTTCTTGGCGGTGCAAGGCATTACGGAAACGACGAAAATGTCTTTAGGATCGATGCCGTTCTTTTCTGCATAATATGACTTCAGAATTGCGCCGAACATCTGGTGAGGTGATTTGCAGCTGGAAAGATTGTCCAGCAAATCAGGGAAGTTGTGCTCACAGAACTTAATCCATCCCGGTGAACACGATGTAATCAGGGGCAGTTTGCCGCCGCCTCTGATGCGGTCAATCAGTTCAGCCCCTTCTTCCATGATGGTAAGGTCGGCGCCGGTATCGGTATCGAATACTTTATCAAATCCCAGCATTTTGAGAGCCGTTACCATTTTGCCGGTAACGGGAGTGCCAATCGGCATGCGGAATTCTTCACCAAGGGCTACGCGCACAGCCGGTGCAGTTTGTGCGATGACGTGTTTATTTGGATCATGAATGGCTTCCCACACACGATCGGTATCATTTTTTTCATGCAGCGCGCCTACCGGGCAATAGTTGATGCACTGACCGCAGTTAACGCATGGCGTTTTGGAAAGAGGCATGCCAAACGGAGAAGAAATCTGGGTATTGAAACCTCTGTTTACAGCATCGATAACACCGATCGACTGAATATTTTTACATACATTGACGCATCTTCTGCAAAGGATGCATTTATTTGGATCTCTGACGATAGATGTTCCAATGTCCAATGGAAGTTTTTTCTGTTCGCCCTCAAAGCGCACTTCGTTTACGGAAAGCTTATTTGCAAGAGCCTGCAGTTCGCAGTCCAGCCAGCTTCGTGTACATGTCTGACATCTGGAATTATGATTGGAAAGAATAAGTTCCAGATTAACCTTTCTAGCTTCCATAACTTTTGGTGTGTGAGTGAAGACTTCCATGCCTTCAGCTACCGGATGAACACAGGCAGCCTGCAGTGAGCGGGCACCTTTTACCTCTACGATGCACATGCGGCAGCAGCCGACTTCATTGATATCCTTTAAGAAGCATAGGGTTGGTATGTTAATATTTACTTCCTTTGCAGCCTGCAGGATAGTATAATTTTCCGGTACATACAGTCGAATACCGTCGATGGTCATACTTACTTTATTCATGACAAAACCTCCCTTTTATGCATTCTTGAGTATGGATTTGAACGGACATTTTTCCATACAGATTCCGCATTTGATGCATTTATCCTGACCAATAACGAATGGGGTGTTTTTGTCGCCGCTGATTGCACCGACAGGACAATTTTTCTTACAGATGCTGCAGCGTTTGCAGGTGTCGGTATCGATGATGAACTTGACCATGGATTTGCAGACGCCTGCCGGGCATTTCTTATCAACAACGTGTGCCATATATTCATCTTTAAAGTATTTCATGGTAGAAAGAACCGGGTTTGGTGCTGTCTGGCCGAGACCGCAGAGTGCGGCAGCTTTGATGTTTTTCGCCAGAATTTCCAGCTTTTCCAAATCTTCCACTTCGCCTTTTCCTTCGGTAATCCGAGTTACAATCTCAAGCATACGCTTGGTTCCGATTCGGCATGGAGGACATTTGCCGCAGGATTCATCCACGGTGAATTCAAGGAAGAATTTTGCCAGGTCTACCATGCAGGTATCTTCGTCCATAACGATGAGACCGCCAGATCCCATCATGGATCCAAGTGCAATCAGGGAATCGTAGTCAATCGGTGTATCCAGCTCGGATGCCGGTATACAGCCTCCGGACGGACCGCCTGTCTGAGCTGCTTTGAATTTTTTGCCGTTCGGGATGCCGCCGCCGATTTGATAGATGACTTCACGGAGTGTGGTTCCCATCGGGACCTCTACAAGGCCGGTATTGTTGATTTTACCGCCGACCGCAAATACTTTCGTTCCCTTGGACTTTTCAGTGCCGATTTTAGAGAACCAATCGGCGCCGTTTAAGATAATCATTGGAATATTTGCATAAGTTTCAACATTGTTAAGTATTGTAGGCTGCCCAAAGAGTCCCTTTACAGCTGGGAATGGAGGCCTTGGGCGAGGTTCGCCGCGTTTGCCCTCAACAGATGTCATGAGAGCCGTTTCTTCGCCGCATACGAAAGCTCCTGCACCCAGACGAATTTCCATGTCGAATGCAAAGCCTTTGCCGAGAATATTTTTGCCGAGCAAACCGTATTCCTGAGCTTGTTTGATGGCGATGGAAAGGCGTTCTACCGCAATCGGGTATTCGGCACGTACATAGACGTAACCTTGTTTGGCACCGATGGCATAACCTGCGATGGCCATAGCTTCGATGAGAGAGTGCGGATCGCCTTCCAGCACGGAACGATCCATGAATGCTCCGGGATCGCCTTCATCTGCGTTGCAGCAGACGTATTTTTCCGCTACCTGCTGCGATGCTGCAAAGCCCCATTTTACACCGGTGGGGAATCCGCCGCCGCCTCTGCCTCGTAATTGAGATGCTTTTATTACGTCGATGACGTCATCCGGTTCCATTTCCGTGATGACTTTTTCCAGTGCTTTGTATCCGTCACGTGCAATGTATTCGTCGATGTCTTCCGGATTAATGGCACCGCAATTGCGCAGCGCAATTCGAACCTGCCGTGAGAAAAAATCTACGTTTTCAAGAGCATTTTCGATTTTTTCTGCTTCTTTGTCTCCGGCAAGAAGCCGTCTGACGGGATTACCGTTTTTGATATGGCTGTCGAAGATTTCGTTTACATCTTCCGGCTGTACAAGCGTATACATGATGTGATCCGGATAAATCATAACGATAGGACCTTCGGCACATAAGCCGAAGCAGCCTGTTTTGATGACTTTTATATCATCCTGCAAATTATTTATTTTTATAAGAGTTTCCAGCCCTTCAATAATTTTCATGGAGTTGGAAGAGGTGCAGCCCGTTCCGCCGCAGACCATGACGTGCATTCTGCCGCCATTTGCGGTAGGAACGGCATTGCGGTCGATTCGAATCTTTAAATCTTCGTATTTTTCCTTCCGGATCTGATCGATGTCAGCAGCTGTTTTGATCATTTTTCCACCTCCGGCATATTATCATATTTATCGATGATACTATCAACGTCATCTGCGGTCAGTTTGCCAAACACTTCATCGTTGACTGTAACAACGGGAGCAAGACCGCAAGCACCGATACATCTGCAGGCATGCAGGGAATATCGGCCGTCTTCCGTGCACTCGTCCACATCAATTGAAAGGCGAGTCCGGAACTTGTCGAGAATTTCACTGGATCCTTTGACATAGCAGGCTGTACCCATACATACGTTAATCTGATATTTTCCTTTAGGATTAATGGAAAATTGGGTGTAGAAGCTTACGACACCGTATACTTCCGCAAGCGGAATTTCCAGTTTTTCTGAAATTTCACGCTGCACTTCCAACGGAAGATATCCGTAAATCTCTTGTGCTTCATGCAAAACAGGGATCAGAGCACCTCGGGTTCCCTTATACCGCGAGATGACTTCATCCAGCTTGCTGGCTTTTTCCTGCACTTCCGCGCATAAAGTGCATTTTTCACTCATGGTGAACTCCTTTCCTCATTTAAACCTTACTTCATACATAATCTTGTTTGTAGATACATTCTAATGTCTGATGATTAAAAAGTATCTGATGATTGTAAAGTATACATTAAAGAATAATACGAGTCAACAAATAAGTGCAGAAAAAACAGCAAAATAAACCGTGATTTTAAAAGCACGGATGCGCAAGAAAGTAATTTTTGGGGTTAGATTTTCTCAAAACTTTACAGAAAGAGCAGGCTGAACGCCATGACAGCCATACCGAGCAAAAGTCCGTAAATGGAGAATTTGTGATTGCCGTATTCTTTGGCGGAAGGAAGTAATTCGTCAAAGGATATGAACATCATGACGCCTGCGATGCAGGCATATAAAATACCAAAGAGCAGATTGCTCATAAACGGAGCTAAAATAAGCCATCCGGCAAGGGCACCGGCAGGTGCGGCAAGACCGGACAGTAAGACATATTTTATGGCCTTGGTACGGGAACCCGTCGCATGATAAATCGGCGATGAAATTGAAATTCCCGCAGGGATGTTGTGAATGATTACAGCGATTACGATTGGAATGGCAATTTCCAGTCCCTGGAGTGCGGATATGAAGGTGGTCAAACCTTCGGGGAAGTTGTGGATGGCAAGTGCGATTGCCGTCAGCTGCCCGATACGCATCAGTTTTGATGGGTTATGTACGGAGTGACTGTGGGAATCGGAGTGAAATTCGTAGCCGTGGCCGTGTCCATGGGGCGTAATGATTGTCTCTAAAAGCCACATTAAAAAAAGACTTCCGAAAAAGGCGGCAAATGTGAGCAGACCGCCTTTGAAATCATCAGATGCGTTGTTAAGATATTCCCGGGCTTCCGGCAGGATTTCCATCGTGGAAAGATAAATCATCACGCCGGCGGAAAAACCCAGACTGACAGATAAAAATTTTTTATTGGTGAGCTTTGTCAGTACGGTGATGCTGCTGCCGATCAGCATACTGAGACCGGCCAAAACCGTAAGCAGAAAAGCTATTATATAATCATTCATTTTTTGCTCTTTCTAAACACTTTGATATTAATTACCTTATACAAAATAACAAATTCATAAAAACCTGTCAACTGCTGCAGGGGAATTGTCTGCGGCAATTCTAGTACTTTTGTAGGAAGGTTTGTTTCTGAGATTAGTACCGATTGTGGAGTTACGAAAAAAAAATTTTTTGTTATTATTTTTATAGCGTAAAGGCGACAGAGCGCCGCGCAGAAGATTATTTTATGAATCGTATTGCTAAGAGCTTTGCCGCAGAAAGGAGTCAGCCATGTCAGTAACATTTGGTATTGTTTTTTTCTGTGTCGTTATTGCAGCACTGTATGTTTGCTTCTGGAAACTGTATTAAAGAATTGCATAAGTACATTTTTGTTTTCAGGGGAAAGACTCCGGAAATCATCGGCAATGAGACTTCGATGGTTACCGGAGTTTTTGTTTTTTCGCCGCATGGTTTCTGTGGTGTGGTATAATTAAAAATATAAAGAAACGGAGGCGCAATATGCAGGGATATAATTGTATTTTGGTGTATAATCCTAATCGAAGCAGGATTTTGTTCTGCAAACGCATCAGCGACCCGTATGAGGGAATGTATAATCTGGTCGGCGGAAAGATTGAGCCGGGGGAAAACGGTTTAAATGCGGCATATCGTGAACTTTCAGAGGAAACAGGCATCACCCGGTCGGATATTACGCTGCATCATATGATGGATTTCACGTATTATAATCAGAATTGCATTGTGGAGGTGTATGCCGGTGTGCTTAAGTATGATGTGAAGCTGCTGCCGGAGAAGCACCCGCTTTGCTGGATATCTTCTGATGAAGATTTTTTTGACCGCGAAAAATATGCAGGTGAGGGAAATATAGGACATATGGTTGAACAGGTCAAAATTTACGGTATGGGGATTTTAGAATAAATAAACGTAATTGAATAAATGCATAGAAGACAGTGTAAAATAATTGTGGAGTTTCAAGACACTGTCTGCATCGAAAAATATGTTTTACAAGAAACACAAA
>CAVCML010000097.1:0-18162 GCA_963603335.1 Bacteroidaceae bacterium
GATTATTGCATCTATGAGCCCGATTGTTGCAGTAATAACATCCAGAATTTTTTTGAAGGAAAATGTGAATGCGCGTGTTATCTTCGGAGCTTTGGTAGCTATTGGGGGATGTTTGATGACAACGTTTGTGCCGCCTTCAGGCGACCAATATCCGCATTTTGCGGTTGGAATTGTATTCGCATTGATTGCATGCTTTGCTTGGGGTATTGAGGCTACGATTGGAGCATATTCTTCAGATGTTATCGACATGTATCCGGGATGCAATATGTTTCGAGGATTTGTTTCTCCGGTACTTCTCTTATTTGTAATTACTCCTATTTTAAGCGTTGTATGCGGCCTTGGTGTGTTCGGTGCTTTTAAATTCATGTTTTCGCTTTGCACAAACCCACTGCTTTTAACTGCAATTTTGGTAGGAGGCGTATTTGATGCCATTGCGCAGTTGGGTACATATGCGGCTTTTGATAAGACGGGAGGAGCAAGAACTGTTGTATTTGTAAATACCAGCATTATTTGGAGCATAATTCTGGGAATTGTTTGCAATGCATTAGGGTTGTATGCGTATTCCATTTCAATTCTCGGGGTTGCCGGTGTTGGAGTGGCATTTATCGGACTTGCTTTGGTAGCGGCAAAGCCAAGTGAATTGCTGGATTTGAGAAACTATTAAACTGGAGGAACCTATATGTCAAAATTACCTTTAAAAATTGAAGTGCTGGTTTATCTTGTTAGGGCAAACCGTCCGGTGAGCGTAGATGAACTTGAAAAAGCAATGTTGGAAAAGTATGATAACAATCATAAGCTTGTATCAAAGAAACGAATTGAGAGCTATCTTATGGCAATGCTGAATGTCAAGATGGTGAAGAGTTGTAATCTCAGAATGGATGGAAATGATGTTGCGATGGATTTCCAGATTGATGATCCCGGAATCGTGAGATATGAATGGATTAAAAATCTGATTGAGAAACGCACGGCGTAATGTATGTAAAGGGAGAATTAACAATGAGTATTAAAGTAAAAAGCATAGCACATATCGGAATTTGTGTCAGAAGTATTGAAAAAAGTTTAAAACTTTACAGAGATGCATTGGGATTTGAAGTGGTTGGAGATATTAACACTGTTGTAGATGATGAAGAAGGAAGAGGTCATGGATTTCCGGATGTAAAAGACTTCACATATAAAAACTGTTTTGTAAAAATACCTTCCGGAGAGTTAATTGAGCTGGTGGAATTTGTAAATCCGAAAGCAACAAATCGTGATGTAGGTCGTCTTGTTACTATTGGTAAAGGCCATATTGCATATTCTGTAAGTAATTTGGAACTGTACAGAAAGAAGCTGATGGATGCGGGATACGAGTTCTTTTATCGGCCATTACCGTTTGGTGACAGCGTATGGTCATATATGTCTGACGGAGACGGAATGATTCTTGAATTCATGCAGGAACCGGATGCGGATACTAGCCAGGACTATATTAAACTGCTTCATGTAGGACATACTGTAACGGATATGGATAAGGCAATTGACTTTTTTGAAAATGTTATGGGATTTAAAATGGTAATGAAGCCGGAGCTGGAAACTGATGAAATGGAAGCCAAGGGTTTAGGTTATCTGGAGCTGCAGAATGTAACTTCAGCAACAGCTATGTTTGAAATGCCGTCGGGACAGATTATTGAAGCGCTGTATTATGAATATCCGGAGATGCCGGACAAGACACCGACACCTTTAAATACTGTTGGAAAACATCATGTGGCTTATGAAGTGGAAGACATTATGGAAGCACATGCGGAACTGGAAAAAGCAGGATGTGAAGCACTGTACAAGCCGCTCGCAGATGGAGATACATACTGGGATTATATGAAAAATTTCGAAGGAACTGTAATTGAATTAGATCAGCTGTAAATGAAATGATTGCTGCTTAACAATTTTAAAGATGTAATCTAAAGAAAGCTGCGTAAATTAAAATGATTTACGCAGCTTTGCTTTGCGCGGTGAATGTTATATGTTTTCAAGAAAAACATGAATACGTGAAACCGTTCAAAAATAATTACATAGTAGAGACCAGCTGAAGTCCGCTGGTCGTATTATGGAGTGCCAGATTGATGATTCCTGTTGTAAAATATGAATGCCAGTCTGATACGTATTCGAATTCAGGAAATAAAATAGGCGGAAGAATTTCTTTGCATTTATCAGTGACAGCTTCTTTAATTTCCTGTGTCATTCCGGTGCCGGTGAATATAAGATGACTGGGATTGATGATGGAGATGATTGCTGTTGTCGAAATTAAAATGGAAGTTGTAAGGGAATCGTCCTTTGATAAGTTTTGCAGAGCATCATCGCGTTTCAGACCGCTGGAAATGAAGCTGACTTCTCCGGCCATGTGATGATCACCGTGCATAATTTTTCCGTCTAAAAGGATTCCGGCACCAAGATACAGATCTTTTGGTGCCAATAGTGTTGCGATTGTTTTTCCCTCCAGTTCAGGATGGGCTTTGTAATATCCCAGTGTAATCAGGTCGCACTCTGACTCTACGGAGAGGTTTAAGCTGAAATCATTTTTCAGACGCTGTTCCAAAGGGAAGCCTTCAAGTTCTTTTACATCGCAGACGTAAACAGTTCCGTTCCAGCTTTTGCCCGGGATGGAAACGACCAGTGACTTGACAGAAGGGTATTCGGAGAGAATTTTACGAATGACGTCTGCAATCATATCATAGGTAATGGTGTCGCAGATTTGCCTTTCCTCAAAAATTGTCTCACTGAAAGAATTGGCAACACTGTAGCCCAGAGATTTTATGGAAGCTTCGGAGAATATGCCGACCCATGCTGTTTGGATGAAATTTTCATTGTACTTGTACCTATGAGCGGGTCTGCCGCCGTTCGGTTCTTCCAGTTCGTATTCCGACACTTCATTCCGCTGCAGCATTTCTCTGAGAATATTTCCGCTGGTCGCAACGCTTAGACCGGTTACTGCAGCTATTTCATTTCGCGTTGCAGTTCGTATTTGCCTCAGCGCATTCCGAACCATTTCGACATTAGTTCGCTTTACGATAGTGGAATTGTTTATAATAATCTTCTTTTTTGCCATATGAATATACCCCTGCATAGGTTGCGCAGGGATTCCCCCTTTCCAGCATAGTTTATACACCACTTATTTTAAGCGAGATTAAAATAAGTATATCATACAAGTGTGAAAAAAACCAGCAAAATAACAGCACAATATGCCGAATTCGAACCAGCATTTAAATTTTTATTTTAGATGCCGATAAGTATTGACAATGGTTGTCGAAAGATGTTAAAATACTTAATATAAAACTAATTATAAGACGAGAATAAATAGCAAATGAGGTAATTATGAACGATAAAGCATTGGTGTTTGACATTCAGAAGTTCAGCGTTCACGATGGACCGGGCATCAGGACCATCGTGTTCATGAAGGGATGTCCGCTGCACTGTGAATGGTGTGCAAACCCGGAATCTCAGAGCTTCAAGCCGCAGTTGATGCTCTATCCGGATAAATGCGTGGGATGCGGCAAGTGTGCGAAGACTTGTGAAGCGGGATGTTTCATCGAGACGGAAAACGGTGAAATGGGCTTTGACCGGAGCAAATGCATAAACTGCTGCAAATGTACCGACGGATGTTATGCGGGAGCGCGCAGCAGATCCGGAGACCGGATGAGCCTGGATGAAATCAAAAAAGAAGTCGATAAGGATCTGGTGTTCTATCGGAATTCCGGAGGCGGGATTACATTTTCCGGCGGAGAGGCGATGTGCTTTCCGGAAACGGTGCGGGAACTGGCTAAGTATTACAAAGAAGAACAGCAGGTATCCACGGCAATCGAAACCTGCGGCTGTGTTTCGTGGGAAAACTATGAAATGGTGGTGCCGTATCTGGATCTGGTAATGTACGATTTGAAATGCATGAACGATGACCGGCATATCAGATATACGGGCGGCAGCAATAAGCAGATTCTGGAGAACCTTGCGAAAATTTCAAAGCTGGTCGACACAGTGGTGCGTATTCCGATTATCCCGTCGGTCAATGATACCAAAGAGGATATCGATGCCTTCGGAGCATTCGTGAAAGAGCTGGGTACAATCCATACGATTCATATCCTGCCGTATCACAATTTCGGTCTCAGCAAGTACGAAGCGCTTGGAAGAAATTATCAGTTAAAGGATCTGGAAGCTCCTTCCGACGAGCATATGCAGGAAATCAAAGAGCAGCTGGAAGGATACGGATTCGAAGTTAATATAGGAGGGTGAGCATGGTTATATTAATATGCGACAATATCGTGGCAAAGGACAAACTGCAGGAAGTAGAAGCTTATTATGCAGATCTGGTGGAATATACGAGAAAGCAGCCGGGATGCATCCAGTACGATGTATATCAGAACAAGGACAGGGAAAATGCGCTGGTATTCATGGAAAAATGGGCAGCGGAACATTTCCTGGACGACCATTTAAACGATCCGGTATTTCAGGAGAAATTCGCAAAAATCGAAAAGTGCCTGATTGAGGATGAAACGGTAAAAACTTACGAAGAATTCGTATAAAGATAATTTTTGAAAATCATCTGAATCAAATCCATATAACAAGAGAAACGAAAACGGAGCGGGGTGTGATTTGCATCTCGCTCTGTTTTCAGATAGAGGAAGAGCGATGGAAGAACTGCTGAGAGAAAATTTTAAAAAATTTCGGGAATCGGTCGAAACGGGACAGGCTATTTGCGCGCTTAAAAGCATGATATATCTGTCTCGCACCGGTATGCTGGATTTAACGGATAAAAGATTTTGCATGCTGTATCTGCTGCGCTACGGATATGCGCTCGCATGGGAGTATCAAAGGATGCTTGAAATTATAGTGCAAAGAGTAAGCGAGGCCGATGCGCATGTGCGGGAAGGCGGCCGTCCTGTCTATATACGGTGCATGGCGAAGCGGGATGACATACTGGAAAATGTTGTCCGGAATCTGAACCGGGAGATGGATGCGGAGCTTGTGCTCTCGTTTGAAAAAATGCCGGAGGAAGAGAGACTGATTGAAAAGAATCGAGCTGATATACTGTTTTATCCATGCAGCCTCACTGAGGTTCATCTGCAGGAGCTTCCGCAGGGAAAATACATTGCATTCAGCGGACACAGCAGGGCGGAAGTAGAGGCTGCGGAGCGGTCTTTGCAGGGGAGAACGCTTATTGACGATGGGCAGCATGAACGCCGGCCGATACCATGGGAGTATCCGGAGGAAATAGCCGAATATCTGTGGAACTTAAACGAACACTGCATTAATTTTACAAACGGTCACAACTGCTTCGGCGTATGCGCACGGCAGCTGGACGTGCCACCTGTCAGGGAAACCGGACAGATTGTAAGCAGAATTTACCGTTAAAAATCATCGCCGGACGCTTTACAGAAATAAATCCGAGTGATATTATAAAAACATTAGTATTTGTATTACTAATAATTACTAAAGGAAGAATCGAAATAATTATGCAGGGAATCAAAAATAATATCTTAAACGTTAAAAAGGTAAATGTCGATATTGTGCGCAACGCGATTCGCGAACATAAATGCGGAACGAAGCAGGAAATCTCAAATATTACGGGACTGAGCATCAGTACATGCGGCAATATACTGAACAATCTGGTGGAGACGGAGGAAGTCCTGAAGGGAGAACTTCAGGCATCCGAAGGGGGACGCCCGGCAACGGTTTACCGATACAATGAAAATTACTCATATATATTGATTTTTTATCTCTTTGTGGATAACGGAGAGAAAAACTATACATATGCGGTGATGGATGTATATGGAAAGATTATTGAAGAGGCTAAAACGGACTATACGGATATAGATGCCGATAGAATCGCGCAGGTTATCAATAAAGCAAAAGATAAATACGAAAATATTAAATTCGCCAGCATCAGCATTCCCGGCATAATGCAGAAGGACGGTTATCTGTGGCAGTGCGATGAGGAAGCGCTTAAGGGTTTGAATCCGGAAGAATTTCTGACCGATGCCTGCAGTGTGCCGTTACTGGTGGAAATGGAGCCGAAGGTAAAGGTTTTGGGATATCAGAAGGAAACTGCGGAATACGATAAAAATGAGTCGCTGGCATTTATTACAGCCCCTGAGGGGACTTGTCTCGGTACGGGTCTGATTGCGGATGGCCATATTCTCTACGGAACGAATTGCATGGCCGGTCAGACGGGATTTCTGCTTCCTAAGGATTCTTTTAAAACAAGAGAAAACTATATTGAAAATCTGACGAATTCCGTACTGGCGATTATCTCCGTTATCGATCCCGTTGAAATCGTTTTGACCGGAGGATTGGTCGGAGAAGGAATGGGCGAAAAGGTAAGAAAAGAATGCGAGGCATATATTCCGGAAGAGTTCATGCCGGAGATCACATGCATTGCGGATACGACGAAATACCTGCGGAGAGGTTTGTTCGAACTGGCTCTCAGCAATATGAACGACGAACTGCGCTTGATAAAAAAATAAAGTTTTCAATAAAAAACGACCCGCTGCGGTTAAGCAGCGAGGTCGTTTTTTTGCGTGGTGCGCCGGGCGGCGCACATTTATATCAGAGGGGACTTATCTGGTTTTGATGTATACTGATTTCAATTCGGTGTACTGCTTGTTTGCCCGGATGGACTTATCGCGTCCCATGAATCCGGACTGCTTGAATCCTCCGAACGGAGTTGTGATATCGCCTTCAGAGAAGTGGTTGACGGAGATAACACCGGCATTGATTTTAGAAGACAATTTCTGAACGGTGTTTACATTGTCGGACCATACGGAAGCCTGCAGACCGTAAGGCGTATCGTTTGCCATTGCGATGCCTTCTTCGAGCGTATCGAATGTTTCGATGGCGAACACAGGTCCGAAGATTTCTTCGCGAACGATTCTCATCGACTGATTGCAGTTGTCGAATACGCCCGGCTGGATGAAGTTGCCGCCGGTTTCTTCGAGAATCTGCTTTCCTCCGTAGATAAGGTCAGCACCTTCGTTCTTGCCGATTTCGATGTAGTCGAGGATTTTCTGCATATGCGGTCTTTCGATAATCGCTCCGTGGCGGTTTGCCGGATCGAGCGGATTTCCGACCTTCCAGCCCTCTACTTCCTTTAAGAGCTTCGGCAGGAGCTTGTCTTTGATGCTCTTCTGAATGATTAGACGGGAATTCTGAGTGCAGTTTTCTCCCATATTCCACAGTGCGCCGGTTACGATTTCCTGAGCTGCGTAATCGAGGTCTTCGATTTCGTCTGTGATGACGCAAGGATTCTTGCCGCCAAGCTCCAGGAGAACTCTTTTAATGTTGGAAGAACCGGAACAATTGAGAAGGTTGCGGCCTACTTCGGTGGACCCTGTGAATGTGATCAGGTCGATGTCAGGATGTTTGGCAAGTGCATCTCCGATTACTGCACCGGATCCCGGAAGCACGTTTAAAACGCCTGCAGGGATTCCCGCTTCGATGCTAAGCCGTGCTAATGTCAGTAAGGTCAGGCTTGTGAGCTTGGCCGGTTTTACGACAACGCAGTTTCCGGAAGCCAAGATCGGCGCCAGCTTCCATGCAGCCATCAGAATAGGGAAGTTCCACGGCAGGATTGCTGCACATACGCCTACAGGATAACGCTTTGTCAGGCATATGGAACCGGATTCCGTCGGAGTCATTTCATCGTTGATTTTATCTATTGCCTCTGCTGCAAAGCGAAAGCATTCCACCGTTTCAGGGATGTCGCCCTCGACGGTGTCGCAGATCGGTTTACCGCTGTCGATGGATTCCATAACGGCAAGTTCCGGTCCGTTTTTTTCAATCAGGTCTGCAAAGCGCAGCAGGATGTTCTTTCTGTCTGAAGGAGCCATTTCGGACCAAACTCCGCTGTTGAATGCGGATCTTGCCGCAGCGACTGCTTTGTTGACGTCTTCGATGCTGCAGCTGGTGATGGACGTAATGACTTTACCTGTTCCGGGACTTACGCTTTCAAATGTCCGGCCGGATTCGGATTCCGTAAGTTTGCCGTCAATCAATGCTTTTGTATCAAATTTAAGATTTGCTGCTGTTTTCTCGTAGTCGTTTAAAGTTAATAAACTCATATTACACCTCCATATCAATGTGTTTTTGTTTATTGTATGTTACTATCAAAAATGTGGAATGTCAAATTAACGGAAAAAACTGAAAAATGCATAGTAAAATGAAGGTTAAGCATTCAAATAAACTGCATTCGGATGCTCACGAAGCGAAAACGTTGAAATTACACGTTTTCAGAAGATTTGCTTGCGGATTAAAAAAATGTGTGGTATGATGACGAAGAAAATTATGAAGAAAAGGTAAAGTATATTGTATACATCAATGCTGAAATAATAGTACAAAACAGAACAAAAACAACAATTTTACGGCATTTTAAATGTTGAGTTTGTTGGGGAAATGTGAATAGAGACACAGAACGGGAGGAAATATGTTAAAAACCGAAAGACAGAAAATCATATTGGAACTTTTGCAGAAGGAAAAGAATGTTAAAGTGCGGGATTTAAAGGAACGATTTGAAGTGTCCGATGAGACCGTGCGGCGCGATTTGAATGAACTGGAGAAGCATGGTGTTCTGCGCTGCGTGCATGGCGGTGCGGTCTACAATTCTCCGATGACGCATGAATATGCGGTGGATCAGCGTATAAAGCACAATCAGCAGGAAAAAGAGGCGATATGCCGCAGGGCGGCGGAGCTGGTGGAAGATGGATCATCCGTGGCTATTGAGGCGTCAACTACGACGCTGTTTCTGGGCAATTACCTGACATTAAAAAACAATCTCACAGTCATTACCAATTCAATTTATCTGGCCAATACACTCGTTGGAAATCCTACAAACAGAGTGAAACTGGTCGGCGGAGATCTGTGGGTAAAAGATCAAAAAGTTATGGGAGCGGACGCAGAAGCGGGGTTTGAAAATTATCACGTAGATATTGCTTTTTTCAGCGTTTCAGGGATTTCCCCGGACCTGGGAATTTTCGAATTTACGGAGATAGAACGGGATTTAACGCGTGCCGTAATGAAATCGGCAGAAACCAGAATTCTGCTGAACGATATCACCAAATATGACTGTAAGGCGTTCTGCAAAATTGCGGGAATCGAAGATATCGATGAGATTGTAACGGACTGGCATGTTTCAAATGAAATGACAGCTCCGTACGAAAAGCTGGGAATTCGGGTACACAAGGCTAATCTTTAATGTGGAATGCAATGTTGAAATTTGTTGAAAAATAAAAATATGCCACATTCGACGATGACTGCAAACGAGCGAAAACAACCATTTGACGGCATGGGCACCATGTTGACAAGTGGTTTTTTTGGTGGTATTTTGATTGCAGTAAATGTGGTATTCCAATATTGCGCCCGGGCGCTGCAGTGGGACCACAGACGAAGATTAAAGGTAAGTAAGGAGCTGAGAATGATGGAAAGTATAGAAAGGGCGGATGTCGTTATCGTCGGAGCAGGCGCGGTTGGATCTGCGATTGCTCGTGAGCTTTCCCGCTATGAATTGGATGTCGTACTGCTTGACAGAAATGAGGATATCGGAGGATATGCATCCAAGTGCAACAGCGCAACGCTTTGCAGCGGACATGATGCGGAGCCCGGCTCGCTGGAGGCGCGGCTCACGCTGGAATCCAACAGAGCATACGACAGAATCTGCGAAGATCTTGATGTAGAAATGAAGCGGATAGGCATGATTTACGTGGCTCATAACGAAGACGAGCTGAAGCGGCTGGAAGAAATAAGAGAAAAAGCGATAAAAAACGGAGAGACCGATGCGCGGATGCTTTCTGAGGATGAAGTGCATGAGATGGAGCCGTCTCTGAATCCGGATATTATCGGCGGACTTCTGATTCCGAGCGAAGCGATTGTGGACGTGATGGAACTGATGCTGGCATATGTTGAAAATGCTATGGATAACGGCGTTAAAGTGATGCTGAACACGACGGCGACGAAAATCAAGACGGATCCGCAGACGAACAGGGTAGAAGCGGTGGTGACAAACCGGGGAGAAATCCCGTGCCGCTATGTAATCAATGCAGCGGCTATCTATGCGGACAAGCTGGCGGCGAGCGTAGGACTCCATGAATACACAAACTATCCGAGAACCGGGCAGTTCTTTGTACTGGATAAGAATATGCCGTATAAACCGAGTCATATCATCGTACCGCTGCCGACGCCGCTCAGCAGAGGACGTCTTTTGACACCGACAATCCACGGAAATCTTCTTGTGGGACCTTCGGCTGACAATATGACGGACCGCGAGGATACGAAAACCGACAAGGCGACCATGGACAGCATTATCGAGGATTGCAGGAAGATGATACCTGCGGTAAATCCGTTCGATTCCGTTACTCAGTTCTGCGGAGTGCGTCCGGCCATCAAGCCGAAAGCCGATTGGCGGATAAGGGCGGTAGAGAGCTGCAAAGGATACGTCGAGGCGGTCGGCATCAGCCAGGGCATCAGCGGCAGTCCGGCGGCAGCGCGCTATGTGGCTGAGATTCTGGAAAAGGAAGGCCTGGAGCTTAAGGAAAAGACTGATTGGATTAAAACCCGCAGGGCAATTAAAAGATTTGCAAAGATGACGGAAGAAGAGCGTGATGCTGCGATTAAAGAAGACAGCCGCTACGGCAATGTAATCTGCCGCTGCGAGACGGTAACGGAAGCGGAAATCGTTCAGGCGATTCACAAAGGACCGGGAGCTCGTTCGGTGGATGCAATAAAACGCCGGCTGCGTGCCGGAATGGGACGCTGCCAGGGCGGATTCTGCGGACCGCGTGTCGTGGAGCTTCTGGCACGGGAGCTTGGTGTTACGGAAGAAGAAATCTGCAAAAATCAAAAGGGATCGGAAATGCTGGCACGGGTCAACAGGAAGTGAGGTTGAAAAATGAATGAGCTGTATTATGATATTGCCGTAATCGGTGCGGGTCCTGCGGGACTGGCGGCAGCGGCGGCGGCAAAAAAAGAAGGTGCGGAAAAAATCGTTATCATAGAGCGCGATTTCAGACCGGGCGGCATTCTGGAACAGTGTATTCATACGGGATTCGGCCTGAAGTATTTCGGAGAGGAATTATCGGGACCGGAATACGCACAGCGTTTTATCGATATTTGTAATGAAAAGGGAATTGAAATACTGCTGGACACGATGGTTCTGAGCATTGACGGCAAGGAACATTTGATTCACGCCGCCAACCGGCAGGGAGCTGTCCGGATAAAGGCGGGAGCAATAATACTTTCCATGGGCTGCAGAGAGAGAACGCGGGCACAGATCCTCATACCGGGATCAAGACCTGCGGGAATATACACTGCGGGATCGGCACAGCGATTCTGCAACGTTCAGAATCACATCGTAGGAAAAGAAATAGTCATCGTAGGTTCCGGCGACATAGGCATGATTATGGCTCGAAGGATGACGCTGGAAGGAGCCAAGGTCAAGGCGGTTGTTGAAGTAATGCCGTATCTGGCGGGACTTACGAGAAACCGTGTGCAGTGCCTCGATGATTTCGGGATTCCGCTTTATCTGGGACATACCATCGTAGACATTGACGGAAAGCTCCGCGTGGAGAAAGTCACTGTCGCCGAGGTGGATGAGAATAAACAGCCGATTCCGGGCACGGAATTCGATATCGCATGCGATACGGTGCTGCTGTCGGTCGGACTGATTCCGGAAAACGAAGTGTCTAAATCCGCCGGCGTTGCGCTGGATCCTGTAACGAAGGGCCCGATTGTGGATCAGAATATGATGACCGGGGTGCCGGGAATCTTCGCCTGCGGCAACGTGGTTCATGTAAACGATCTGGTTGACAACGTATCGAGAGAAAGTGAAGCAGCGGGAGCATCCGCAGCAAGATATGTCAAAGGTGATCTCGGAAAGGGTGTTTCGATTCCGGTTAAACCGGCGGGACTGGTGCGGTATATGGTTCCGCAGTCCGTGGAAGCCGGAGCGGTCCGGGATGCGGTCTCCATGTATTTCAGAGTTTCATCTCCGACGGAAAACGTTATCATAAGTGCGGCATGCGGTGATACGGTGCTGATGCAGAAAAAGAAGAAATTTGTAACGCCGGGAGAAATCGAAAGCATTAAAATTTCGGCGGACAAGCTCAATGCACTGCACAGCGGCGAAATTATCGTTCGTGTGGATAAAGTGCAGGAAGAGGAGGCATAGACATGGTTGAAAAAAATATTATATGCGTTATTTGTCCCTCCAGCTGTAAAATCTGCGTGAAAGGGGACGGCAGGAACATCGAAAGCATTACCGGATACAGCTGTGAACGCGGCAAAAAATATGCAGAGCAGGAGTATACGGATCCTAAGCGCACGCTGACGACGACGATGAAGGCGGAGGGTTATACATGCCCGATTATCTCAGTGCGAAGCGACCGCCCGATTCCTAAGGACATGCAGTTTGAAATTGTCGAAGAGATTCGAAAGACCGTGGCAAAGCCGCCTTTTAAAGTAGGAAGAGTAATGATTGAAAACGTGCTGGGAACCGGTGCGAATATCGTGTTGGCAAATCAGTGATTTTGCCGGAAAGGGAGCATGGAATCGTGAAAGATGTTACAGAATTTGTAAAGGAATTATTGAATGAATATTATCCGTCCCTTGGCGAATGTGTAGCTGTGGATCCCATCAAGGAAGGTGATACCAACAACAGCTTCATGGCAAGAGTTCGCAGCGAAGAAGGGCTGCAGGACTGGTATGTGCGTCAGTACTGTGAAGCGGAACAGGAACGGGAAATCATTTACGAACACGCCTTTGAACTTTATTACAATGAGCGTGTCAACGGAGAAATTCAGACCATGGCACCTGTCGTAAATACCACGGGAAAAACATGGCTGCACAAGGAATTTAACGGAATCGAGAACTATTATGCGGTATTCTCGAGAATTCACGGCAGAGAGCCGTATTCCTGGGAATACAATGACTTAACGGAGAATGCACTCAACTCCTGTGCGGAAATTACAGCCAAGTTCCAGGCATGGGCATACGGTTTCGCAGGCCCTGAGGGAAGCGGACGCAGAGAATCTTCGCTGGAAGAACAGTTTGAGGAATGGAAGGTGCTGATTCCGAAGGCTTTGGAAGAAAAGAGTCAGGATCTCGCATTCCGCAGATTTACCTGGTATTTTAAAGATGTTGTGCCGTTTCTGGTGGATACGGCGGATTTCTGTGCAAGAGAATTGGATAAGTACAAGGCTGATTTGAAAATATGTATAAATCATAAGGACCTGAATCCGGGGAATGTGATGTTTGATGACAACGACGAGGTGTGTGCGGTATTTGATATGGACTGGGTAAACTCGGACTACCGCCTTTATGACGTCGGATGGATGGCATATCAGGCTATCGCATCATGGGATACGGAACATTACGGAGAGGTGCCGATGGATAAAATCGGCCGGTTTGTGGAAGTGTACAATCGGGTAATGCATGAACGTCAGTGCCCGCTTGGAGAACTGAATGAGGCGGAGGTGAAATTCCTGCCGACCATGATGATTATCGGAGCGATGAAGGTAATCGTGGACTTCGTTTACTACGAAGATCATCGGCATGAAGTGCATCGTCTGTTTGCAAATACATGGAGATTTGTAAACAGTGTCAAATATATGCGCGATTATGTGGAACAGGGTAAAGAGCTGTAATGCAGCCGGAAAGGAAAATGATTATGGGAATTGATTTACGTGTAATTCAGGATATTATTGATGTTGCAAGGAGACTGGATGACAAGGGCCTTGTTAATGCTTTTGAAGGAAATGTATCGGTGAAGAAGGATGGATATCTGTACATTACGCCATCGGGCAAGAGCAAGGTGACATTGACGCCGGAAAAAATCTGCGTATTCGATGAAAGCGGCAAGCAGATTTCGGGAATTTTTGAACCGTCTTCTGAACTGAAGATGCATCGTGCGGTATACGAGATGCGTGACAATATCGGAGGTGTCGTGCATGCGCATCCGGCTTTTCTGACAGCTTATGCTATGTGCGGAAAACCGCTGGAATCCAAGTGCCATGCAGAAATGATCTGGGACCACAAGGTGATTGAAGTGGCTCCGTACGGCCGTCCGGGTTCCGATGATATTTACAAAGGCGTAAAGCCGATTCTGGACAAGGGAAGAGATCTGCTGCTGCTGGCAAACCACGGTGTGTTGTCTGTGGGAACGGATGTGTTTGCGGCTTTGAACAAACTGGAATCCGTGGAGAATGCAGCTAAGATTTTGACGATTGCAAAGATTGTAGGCGATGGAAAGTATGCGGATCTGCCGGAGGAAGAAGTAGCGGTTTTGATGAGCTTATAGCGGCATCCCGCAAAGCAAAAACATTTTGTGAATATATTAATAAGATAAGAGACTCCAACTTAAGTAGTAAGTAATAATGAAGAGTGAATGGCCGGAGAAAGTTG
Source organism: Bacteroidaceae bacterium (assembly GCA_963603335.1). GTDB lineage: Bacteria > Bacillota > Clostridia > Peptostreptococcales > Anaerovoracaceae > Lentihominibacter. The sequence continues at coordinate 14,407 of CAVCML010000097.1, forward strand.
ATTTCTTTGGCCATTTGCTTTATCTGACAACGTAGTCAAAAAAATGTTGAGCACCGGGATTTAAACGACAAAAAACCACACAGAAGTTAAAAAAGACAAGATAGTAGGGCAAAAAAACAAAATAATTTGCGAAATTCGATGCAAAATCCCACATAATTTTCTGAAAATACCGTCAGAATTTAGTGAATGAAATGTGGAAATACAAAAAACTTGTGGACAATTTAAGAGATTGGCAGTAAATTAACAACATAGAAATTATTAGGCTAATAAAAAGTAAAAAAGTTACAACTTGCGGCATTGGTTTTACTTTAACCGCGGAAAGTAAAATCGATAATCAATCAACATTATTTGAACTTATCAACTTATTTATTATCAAAGGAGGTAATAATCATGAATCAAAAGGCGATGGCTCTTTATGAAAGCAAAAAGTTCCGGATTGCGATTTTTGGATTGACGCTGGCATTCCTCGGTGCTGTGTTCAATATCGTGTTCCAGAATTTTAACGTAGCAGGTACCAGCCAGATTGAAGGCGGACTTGCGGGAACATTACTGGCAGGATACGTATTGAGCGTTCTCGCATTATCACTGTGTGAATTTATCGGCGGAATTCTGATGATGATATTCAATACGATTCGCGGAATCCCTGTTGCGGAATACGGAAGAGCTCTGGGAGTTAAATCATCGCGTACGATGCTGTTGTCGGCACTGGTGGCAGGCCCGATCGGAACGGCTTGCTCGGTAATGGCGATTTCAATGTGCGGATCCACTTACGCTAACTGCGTTATCGGCCTCACTCCGGTATTCACGGCAATCTTCGGTGTTATCATATTAAAAGAAAAATCCGGTCCGAGAGTTTGGATGGGAATCATCATATGCGTAGCCGGAATGCTGCTGGCAACGATGGCTCCGCCTGAAGGTGTATCGAATTTCTATCTGGGAATCGCAATCGCGTTTATCGCACCGCTGGCGTTCACTACGGAAAACATGATCAGCGTGCACGTAGTGGACGTTGTGGATCCTGAAATCACATGCCCGCTTTATCGTATGGTTGGCAGCGCAATCATAGAATTCATAGTAGTGTTCGCAGTATGTGCGGTTACAGGTCACCTGGGCTGGATTGCTCTTATCTATTCCCTGATTTTCAGCAATCCTTTATGCATGCTGTTCCTCTTCCTCTGCGGTGTGGGCATGGCGATTCAGTACAATGCAACATATGTATCATATACTTACTGCGGAGCAATCAAGGCGGCTGCGATTTTATGGACAGGTACATTCTGGACAATTCCTGTAGGATTCGCAATGTCAGCTATGCACATCCTGGACTACAGCGTTACTACGATGGGTATCGTAGGTGCGATTGTAGTAGTTGTCGGCATTATGCTGGTTGTTGCTAAGCCAAAAGAATTATTCGATTTGAGAAATAATTAGAAAGGGGAAACATCATGAAGTTACCGATTAAAACAAGAATTCTGGAATACGCCATTGAGAAAAATGCACCTTTCACATCAAAGCAGATTTGTGAGGACCTCGGCAAGGAGTATAAGGGTGAACGCACTGCAGGACAGAAGGGTATCGACAAGCAGCTGGATATGTACTGCAGAGTCGGCTTCCTGGAGACTGAAGGCGTCGATTTGGATGATAATGAAGAACTGGTCGTATCTTATAAGATTACGGATGCCGGGAAAAAGAGCGAGAAGTATATACCGGGACACGGCAATAAATATTTCTAGAGATTAAAGCTCGATTTGTATGGATAAAAAGGAGTGCGTAAGATGAATCAGGAAGCTGTAAATTATGTTAGAGCTTTAAAGCCGACAGGAATGCCGGATGGCGAATCCGTTCTGGAAAAAGGCCGCGAAATAGGAAGAAAAATCGAAATGAAGCGGAGCGCTTTCCTGGAGAAAAACGGATATGATACTTATGAGGATTTCGTTCAGGAAAACATAAGAGAAGGTAAGATTACATGGGAAATTTTCATGGGTCTTGCCACTCTGGAAGAACAGAAACAAGCCATCAGGGATATCTATGAATTTGTACAGAGAACAGGGTGTCAGCTGAACACCGTTGAAATAATTTCAAGCCCGCTGATGGCGCTGCCGAAGGAATATCGTGAAGCGGCAGCGAAACCGACGAGTTTTACGATGGATAAAACGGAAGACTGGCTCGAATTGCAGACTGCGCCGATTGAACTGATCTTCGCGGATCACCATCTGGCAAGCCCGAATGCACTGGAATCGACCATCAATGCCGTCAAGGCAGGCTCTCCGAGAGTAGGACTTGTAGCTCAGTTCTTCTGGGGACAGCAGGGATTTACGGATCACCGGCAGCATATGATTGACTTTGTAACATCTTTGGGAATTGTATCCTCAAAATGGGATGATCATATAAGTGTAGACTCCTATATGGATGATGGTTTCCCGGGATATGCAATGGACTGTGTAACATATGTAGGATACGCTCTGCTGGAGCATTATATCGTACACGACCTCTGTCATGTGCGCTATCAGACGGGGCTTGGCGGATTGCTTAAAGAACAGAAAAGCAGAGCAGCCATCGCGGTCGCAATTCATCAGCTCCTTTCCACGGACGAGCAGCGTGCGATATCGTATATGAACGGATCCACGGTAACTCAGTGGGAGCATGACATAAAGGCGAACTTCGGTTCCAGCGGAGAGGAAATCATGTTCGACTGTCTCGTAGAACGTCACTACAAGATGGGAATGGCGCTGAACACCATCGGAATCGCAGAGAGAATCGCAGTTCCGACCGCGCAGGATCTGATGGACATCTGTTCCGTCGGAAACCGGGCGCTGGAAGGTGCGATGTACTGGGAAGACATGATTGACTGGTCATCCATGGATGAAATCGTCGAATATCTGAAAAAGGAAGGAACGTTGTTCTTTGAGAATACGATGCGGGTTCTCGAAGAGGCCGGAATCAATACAAAAGATCCTCTGGAAATCTTTATGACCCTCAAGTCCATGAATCCGAACCGCTTCGAGAAAACCTTCCATCACAGAGTCGGAGAAAACGGAAGCCTGAATCCGAAATACCCTACGGTTCTGGGACGCCAGACGGTTCAGATGAGAGAGGAAATCGTAGCTGACATCAAGGCAAGAGGCGTGGAAGATAATGCTATCGCCGGTAAAAAGGTTATCGTTGCTTCCGGAGACGGTCACACCTACGGAATCGTCGTAGTGGATGCGGTGCTTTCGGAAATGGGTGCCGAAGTCATCAACGGCGGCGTCGACGTTGATCCGCCTACAGCGCTTGACCTTGCGGATGAAGAAGGTGCAAAGTATATCGGAATTTCCGTACACAACGGTCAGGGACTGGATTATGCGAAGCAGATCCTGGAGCTTGCGGCAAAGAGAAATAAAGACTACCATATATTTATGGGCGGAAAGCTGAACGCAATCCTGCCGGGAGATTCTGTCCCGACGGAGGTTGCGGATAGAATATGTGATCTGGGAATTCTGGCTACAGAGGATCTGTATGAGCAGGTATGCATGATCAGAGATACCGAGTAGCGGTATGCCGGATCGAAGGAGGTTTCAATGGGACTTATTTTAGGAATGGATACCGGAGGTACCTTTACAGACGCTGTACTCTTCGATCAAGACAGCAAGAAGATTATTCGAAAAGCAAAAGCTCCTACGACAAAAGAAGATTTATGCATAGGGCTGCGGGAAAGTATCGCAGCCCTTGGCTGTAAACGGCTGGATGAGGTGGATCTCGTATGCATATCCACTACGC
>CAVCML010000098.1:0-45508 GCA_963603335.1 Bacteroidaceae bacterium
TGCTGAAGTTTATTCCAGCGATGCACTTCATCCACATACAAACATGTCGTTTCCTTTATCAGTCCGTAAAACCTGTCAGAGGCATTCTGCAGAATCGATTTCAATTCCTTGGTTCCTGTAACCGATGCGTTAATCTCCACAAAATTACTGTCCAGTTCTCTTGCTATAATTCGGGCTAATGTAGTTTTTCCCGTGCCGGACGGTCCAAAAAAAATTGCCGAATCAAATGTTTTATTTTTGATTGAATTGTAAAAAAGAGACCCCTCAAACAAGAAGTGAGTTTGTCCCACAAACCCATCCAGCGAAGACGGTCTCATCTTAGTCGATAAAGGTATCATGCTGCTCCATCCTTTGTTTTTCATACACATATGTCTGCTTCTATCCTACATCAAAGCACATCTTTTTTCAATGCAGTATTGCTGATTTCCCGCAATGCAAAGCGGGAATCCGGCTCTCTCTTCTGCAAACCGAATCCCCGCTTTTCCTGTTTTCACCTGCTCTGCTCCAACCTATACCGCTTCGGATAAAACTTGCCCGCATACATGTTCTTCACGATACAGCTGTCTGCGGAATCTGCCTATCTTGTTAACCATATCCCGAATATAGTAGTTGTGATAATAAATGAACTGAGCGGTCTGCCTTAGATACTCTTCCTTACCATCACAAATTTCCGCCTTAAGCTGCAGCAGAAATCGGATTATATTTTTTCGCAGATCCGGCTCACCTTTCACCGGCACGTACGCGATTTTCACTTCTCCCGTTTCCTTGCTGTAAAACACCGTATCGGTCGTAAGCTTAATATTTGCCGGTGCAATAAGGTACTCCACTGCCTGCCCGAGAATCAGAAGCACCTGTTCAAGCAAATAGAGAGCATCCTCCGTTCTCTCGATTCGATACATGCTCAAAGGCGAAAAACCACTGCAGTCATAACAAATGGTTTCTCCGTTTTCGCTGCCCATAAACCCCATCGGCATAAAAAAACTGCACTGTCCGGAAGACAGCATCACACGTTCAAACTCTTTTATATCACAGCTGCTGAACTCCACTTTAAATTCACTGTTTTTCCACATAACAATCTCCCTTCCCATTTAATTTCATTATCCTCCGCCGCATTTAGTACACGGTGTATATCCCTTTTTCTTAGCCTCTGTCCGATCCACTACTATGCTGCGCCGCTTAATCGCCCGGCAAGATCCTTTATGATAACAGGTATCCTTATCTTTAAAACAATACACAATGCTTCCTGTCTTTAAATTCCCGGAATCACAAATACTGCAGGCACTCCTCCGCTTCTTCACGCCGCTGTCTAAAATCATTTTTTCTGCCCTGGCCTTGACATAAGTGCAGTTTTCTCCATGATACCGTTCTCCCGCATGAGGAAATATCCAAACAGGATCCTCCTTTTTTTCCTGCGGCAATTCATCCCCCGCCGGAGAGGAATTGTACCGTTTCCCAACGAAATTTCGATACTTTACCTTTGTTTTCCATGAAAAATCCCTTGAAAATCCCAACGGCAATTTCAGTTCCATCCCCGCTTCTATCTGATACGAAGTCAGTTTATCATTAACTGCATCGCTGTACAGGCAGCGCACCCTGGATATTTCCAGTCCGGAAAGCTCCGGATTTTCTTCTGCAACACGCTCCCGCACCTTTTGTTTTACCAAAAGTCCCGATACTCCATCATACGCTTTTCGCGCAGCCGCAGTACTCTCATCCAGCGCTCCGTAAAGAACATTTTCCCATGTTCCTTCCACTTTCATAAAATATCCCAGCGAAAGAATGGCCAGCAAAACCAACGGAAGAAAAATTACAGCCTCCAACGTGTAAAATCCTTTAGAATTTCTTTTCATATTCGTATTTCCTGTCATTTATCTTCGCATCGATATCAATGCCCACACTGCACTCACATATAAGGAACTCTTTATCATAACAATATCTGGTATTAATCTGAATCAAATCCAAAATCCGCGCCGTCTGCATCCCTTTATCCTGAAAGAAGAGTAGAATCTGCAAATACTGTTCATAATCATATCCTTTCTGCGCATCCGGAACCACCGTCTTTCCGCTCAAACCTTCTACGGCTCCCTCCAGATCTATAGCCCAAGACGAACTGTCTTTAACAAACGGCACCTTATAACCTTTCCATAAGAGTTCAACATCATTATCTGATTCCGCATAAGCCCAGGTTGCTGCCAAAGCCATCTGAGTTGCTGCTGCAGCAGCACCGGGCGTCACTGCCTCTGCCATCAATAAAATGGCATTCCGTTTCTCCGGATCCGCATAAATATGTGCCAGATTTAACGGAAAACGCATTGCTTTCAGTGCGATTTCCACCCGTTTTTCATTTTTGCGATCCGACAGTTCACCTCCCAGAATGTATTCCGCTTCATTTTGGAAAAAATGCTCCTTATCAGCTGCTGCATGACGATTATTGAAATAATGCAAAATATATTGATTCATCAGCCAAGCATCACTGCCCTCTTTAAAAACCTCTTCAATTCCATCTTTATTCTCACCAATAGACTCCGCAAGTTCACGCAGATTCTTTTTCGGCACATCTGCAGACGGAAGCGAAACAATAGCTGCACCATCCCTCAGTGTTTGTTCGTTCTTCTCCTCATTACCCGAAGACTGCACATCAGAAGCTTTCTCCAAAAGCTTCTGCGCCTGTGCGAAACGGGCATGTTCCAAAATCTGATCCCTTGCCAGATCCGTATCCGCCAGCAGAAATCTCCCTGCGGAGGCAGTAAGCTTCTGTACTTCCATATCCTCCATTCCATCTGTCGTATATGATACATATTTTTTTAGTTTTCGAGACAATTCCTTATCACTTCCGCTAATCAGGAACAATCCATATTCTTCCTGCACATATACATTGAATTCCGATAAAATCGAATCTCCTGCCAGATTTATGATAGCATCCGATCTGCTCTTTACGGATTCTTCTCTCACCCCATAGATAAGAGCCAGTGTAATGGTAACCAGAGCTGCCAGAATTACTGAAAGAAATACGGCACTGCTTCCACGTTTACTGTTCATTCTTTATCCCCCTGACAAAGCTGCAGTACCGTACATACTGTGCCGCATCCACTCCACTGCAGCTTCCCTTGACAACAAATGCTCCCTTCTTTGACAAAATTCCTTTGTGTTCCATTAAAAGATACTTCTTTCCGGTTACCGTTACCCCTGCAGCGCCTTTTTTTGTGTAAATTTCACCATCCCATTCAATGCTGCGTCCGCTTTTCATTGTCTCTGTCCGTATCCCCGCTTCCTGACGCAGCGCAATATGCATCTGACTTCTTTGGGTCATCTGACTGTAAAAAAACATGATAATAAGAACTGCAGTAATAACCGCAAAAATCAGAATGGGCAGCACTAAAGAGGCCTCCATGATATAACTTCCCTTCTTACTGTTTTTCTTAATTAAAACCATCTAATCCCTCAAAGGTTTCATTTACAAAATCGGTAATTTCAGTCTTGAAAATCAATCCCAGCGCAACGGCAAGTGCCACCAAAATAGCTACCTGCACCAATTCCATTCCCTTTTTGCTCCGCAGTTTTTTCCTCCATTTCAAACCTTTAATTTTCATCTTTTCATAATCTCCTTTCCCCTCATGCATTATAGTTCCAGCATCGCAGGCGCAATTGTAATAACAATTAATACCAAAAGAAAAATAACCAGCGGGAACGTCAGTTTTGTCTCTGACAATCTTACCCGTTCCTCACAATTTTTCTTGCGATTCATCCATAAAATTTCGCTTTCTGCCTGCAGCTTCTCCGTCAGTCCTGTTCCCTTGCTGACATTGTCACTTATAATATTAGAGACGCGTATCATTTCCTTTATACCGCTTCCCCTTGCAAATTCCCGCAGCTCGCGATGCATAGATCCGTTGGAAGTTTTAACATTAACGTAAATTTCATGCAGTTTATTGTAAAAATAGTCCTCTTTTTCATCGCTGACCGTCATATTTTCTTCTACGGATTGCTCGAATGCGGCACTCAATACCAGTCCGGCATTGAGCAGAAGTACCAGACGGTTTACAAACTCAGGGAGCTGCCGGATAACCGATTCTCTCTCCTGCTGTTTTTTCTTTTCCAGCAAACGAAATCTGCTCTTGTAAAGTGTCGTCATCACCAGCAGGCATACCGCTGTAATAGGCACCGTATTTCTGCTTGATTGCTGTTCCCAAGACAGTGATTCTCCGGACTTAAGCTTCGTCGGAAGCAGAATTCGCCGCTGACTGCTGTCTTCATTAAATCCGCTTATCACACTGCGAAGCTCCTGCCCGATTCGTTCTTCTTCCGTCATCTCCGCATCCGCCCCCGACTCCTTCTTTTCGGTTTTTTCACCATAAGGATCCAAGGCAATCGACACCTTTTTTTCAAAAGAATTATTTTTTCCTTGAACTGTAACACGAAATGAACCATGCCCCGCTGAATCACCTTTCTGAGGACGCATCATGTAAATACCTTTCTCCGTCTGCACCAGATCAATTCCGTCATTTGCAGAAGACACCGCAAGATCTGCCAAAATCAAGACAAATCCTATAATCGCCGTTATCAGAATTCTTTTCCTTGCTTTTTTCTCCAATCCCGCTCTGTCCATTCTCACACCTCAATTTGCGAAAGCTTCTCCATCAGGAATATTCCATAGGCTACTGCTGCCAATGCTCCCGTCATAATAATTCGCCCGCTTGCCGTCTGATATAGAGGTTCAATATATGAATAAGAAAACAAATTCATCATCAAAAGCATCACCAGCGGCATCAGCGAAATGATTCTTCCTTCCATCTTTTTTTGTGCCGTAATAACTTTAATTTCCCGTTCAATAGCCATTTTATCCGTCAGAATTTCCGAAGTGTGCCCAATGATTTTTTCTAAATCACCGCCCATGCTTCTGCATGTAATGTAAACCTGTACAAAATTATTGATATCCTCATTCCGGCTGCGTGATGCCAAATCTTTCAGCAGCACCTTGTCACTCTCCTTGTTTTCCAGAAGATTAATTTTCATATATCGCAGTTCCTTCATGATTGGTTCCTCAGATCCATACATCACTGCCAGATTTTCCTCTGCTTCTATCAAAGCTTCCGCCATTTGACGTCCGGCTGCAACCGATGCCGAAAGCGAGTACAGCAAATCCTTGAACTGTACGGTCAGCAGATTCATTCGTCTTTCAGCCATATACCGCTCCGCATAAGGCCGCAAAAAATGCACCAGAAATCCGGCTGCCGCAGATAATATTATGCTGTGATAAAACAAATAAACCACTAAAAACACGCATCCATATCCTCCGCAATAAAATATTTTCTTTTCTTTACCCGTCAGCTCATACTTCGTATAATCCTTTATCATAACTATTCGCTTTCTTTCGGATTCACCGGCTGCTCCAGCTTTCGCCCGGAAATCACAAGTTTTTCCCTATGCTTCAAAGAATTTCCTGTCGCTGCCAAACCGCCGGAATTCCCATCATTCCCGGAAACATATTTAAACAAAGGATTTGTAACAATCACACCATCCTCTATTTGGGCCAGTTCGGCAATCTCCATCACCTTCCTGCTCCCATCCGGCATACGGCTGACATGAATCATGATGTCGATTGCCTCTGTGATTTGATTGCGAATCGCATCCACCGGAACTTCCACCGCCTGCAGAAACATTGCTTCCAAACGTTTAAGCATACCCTCAATACTGTTGGCATGTCCCGTGCTGAGGCTGCCGCTGTGTCCGGTATTCAATGCCTGTACCATATCCATCACTTCCTTTCCTCGAACTTCTCCTATTATTATCCGATCCGGCCTCATTCTAAGGCTCGCCTTTACCAACTGTGCCATATCCACTTCCCCCTTTCCCTGCACATTGGCATTTCTGCATTCCAATCTTACGATATTCTCTATCTGCCTGATCTGCAGTTCGGCAGAATCCTCGATAACAACAACTCTTTCGCCGGGCGGAACAAACTGCGCCAGAACATTGAGCATAGTAGTCTTCCCTGATGATGTTCCTCCGCAAATAAAGCAGTTGTATCCGGCTTCCACCAAGACTTCCAAATATGCTGCCGCTTCCTGCGTAATGGTTTCCTTCTTCACCAGATCCTCCATTGTCATTACCCTTTCGGGAAACTTTCTGATTGTTAGGATTGGTCCGTTTAAGGCGATGTTTTTATATACGGCATTGACTCTGGAGCCATCGGAAAGCCTTGCATCCACAATAGGATTCAGTTCATTGATTTCACGGCGCACTCGAGCCGCAATTCGACGAATCAATTCTTCCAAATCCTCTGTGGAATCAAATGACAAAGGAAGCCTCTCCAGTTTTCCATTGCGTTCCGCAAAAATATAATCTTTGCCATTAACCATAATCTCAGAAATGTTTTTATCCTCAATATACGGCTGCAGAATATCCATTTCCTTTCGCAGCGAATAAAAAAGACGTTCAATCAATCTGATATTGTGATTGTGGCTGCATGCTGACGCCTTCGAAAGAGAAAATACATAATCTTCTATTTTCCTCAGGGCCTCTTGATCATCCAATGTTCCCTCACTGTCGGTAATCTGCAGGCGAACGTCTGCCATATACCGACGAATTTCTTCTTCACTGTATGGAAAATCAACTTTATCTTTCTTTGAATGTTTTTCCATAAATTTCATTTTTTCCTTTCATCGCCATCATATATCATTTTCCATATTTTGGCAACCTTTATTTTCCATTTTCTGTATTTTTTTACAAATTCAGTGCAAAAAAAGAAACATTCGACTTTATCAAATGTTTCTTTTAAACTCTATCATGGCGTTATAGTTTTTGTTTTAAACTTCGTATTATACCTAAAAAATTATTCTTTATTCACAGGAATCAAAATCTTTGTTACATGTTCGTTTTCATCCCTCACATCGATAGGCGAAATAATAAATTCTTCCGAAACCGGTCCGTTTACTTTATAGTTGTTTTGATTAATCCACTGCAATGCTTTTACATATGTCTTAATAATATCATTATAAGGACCTATATGAAAAATAGTAACTGCCAAAAAGCCGCCAAAAGCACGAATTTTATCGGAATCACACTCCTCTACCTGCATACCGAACTCAATATCACAGGTCTTTGAAAGGAATTGATCCAAAAGATCCGTATGATATGTTACAATAATCGGACCGCTGGATTTCAGTCCATGTTCCCGCACCTCGTCACCGATTCCGGCCCAGCGATCCAGCGAAACTTCTTCATTATGGTAAGCCTTCATCATTTTTCTAGAATAATAGATGTGAATCTCAGGTACTTTCTCTATTTTTATATCCTCCGGAAGAGTGCCCGGTGCCAGTCTTGGATCATCACGCATGCTGATAATCTTGCTGCCTTCCTTCAACCGCTGCAAAAGGACTTCTCCTTCTCTCTGCGAGCGTTCCAGTTCTTTTATTTCTTTATGAATATTATCAAGTCTTCCTATAACACTCTCCTTCATAACATCCAAATTGTTTACCGATACAATTTCCTTGATTTCTTTCAGACCAATCCCCAAACAACGCAGTTTTCGAATAATTAAAATATTAACCATCTGATCCTTGCTGTAATACCGGTATTTACTGCCTTCCTTACGGATTTCAGGCACTACAAGAGAAATCTCATCATAGTAACGCAATGTTCTGATAGATATATTACAAGTCGAAGCCACTTCACCGATGGAATAATAGTCTGTGCGATTCATCCGTCCCTCCAAAAGTTCATGAATAATACCGTTATCTAGTTATTATACCACGAATTTCCTCATAATAAAGAAAAAAAACAAAAAGAAGAGAATCCTTAGGCAATGCCGCTGCACAATTACGGCATTCTCTAAGGATTCTCTCCTTAAAATTTACAAAAGTTTTTTATATTTTATTTATAAGTTTCGAATACAAACTGAACAATCGTGCAGAGCTTTGGTTCAGGCAGTACGTCTATGGAGCTTGGGAATTCCGGGTTTTCCGGAAGGTCGATGTACTTGAAGTTTCTAACTTCAACAACAATCTTATCTCCGATTACCTTGTTTACTCTCGCATGATATTCGAGGTAATCACCGGCAAAGCAAGGCTCATACAGTCTTACCTTTTCAACCTTAGTGATATGACCTGTGTTTCCGAATTCTCTAGCCATCAGTCTCTTAGCAGTATCTTCCATCAACGTAATGTTTCTGGCTCCGTTTACAACTCCGCCGAGATAGAATACATCTCTGTCGGACATTCTGTAACGGAATGTGATATCTTCCGGATGATCTTTATCAAATCCTACTTCCGGGAAATCTTCATTTGCTTCCCAAGGTTCTGCAATTGTTCCATCCGGCTGTTCGCCTCTCTGCAGATGCTTTTTAACTACCAGTCTTACATTGCCGGCACTGCACAGTACCGGTTCATCGAACCATACCATTTCTCCTGGCAGGCAGTCTTCTTTGGCTTTTCCTTCTCTGTAAGCAGGAGTCGCCAGTTTGAAAACTTCGATGTGGCAGTCTCTTGATGTGTTTCCGATATGAGTCAGAGTAGCTTTGTACTCCATCATATCTCCTACATATACGTCTTTGTAAACTTCAACCCCGGTATAACCCAGGCAGAGGGATTCATCACCGTCAACGAGGATCATTTCTTCAGTCTCAACGTCTCCGATAAAATCGAACTGTCTTCCTACAGGCACGATGCCATCGGGATTGTTAGCATCTGCCGTTGTCATAGTGTAGCTTAAGTACGATACTTTTCTCATTTCTGTATTCCTCCCTTAAAAAATACTTTGTAATGACATAAAAGTTTTTATAATACGCCTTCTTCAATGAGAGCCTTTTCTTCTTCTTCAGACAGACCGAACACTTCACGGTTGTGCTGTCCTACCAATGGAGGTGCAGTTACAACTTCTCCCGGTGTTTCGGAAAGTTTGATAACGCATCCCTGGAAGTACATATCTCCCACTGTCGGATGTTCGCAGTGTACCATCATGTCTCTTGCCTGAATATGAGGGTGCTCAATTGCTTCCTTGATATTCAGAACCGGACCGCATGGAATACCGGCCTCATCCATAATTTGTTCAAGTTCAGCCTTTGTATAATCCGCACACCATCCTCTGATCAGATTCTGAAGATCCGGAATATAATTCTCACATCTCAGAACATTGTTTGCATATCTTTCGTCCTCCAGAAGTTCCGGATGTCCGATGATATTTGCAAATTTGTTGAACAGTTTATCATTACCAACACCTAAAGCTACGAAACCGTCTTTACATTTATATACATCAAACGGCGAAATGGATGGGTCAACGTTTCCGTTTCTTTCTGTAATTTCGCCACCCATTGTGTAGTTAACGATAGCGTTTTCAAGCAAGCTGAAAATTACATCAAACATTGATACGTCGATGTGCTGACCTTCTCCGGTCTTTTCTCTGTGATACAGAGCCATACCAATACCTACCATCAGATAAATACCGGCAACGTGGTCTGCGATAGACGGTCCAACCTTAACCGGATCATCTTCTTTGAAGCCTGTCAGGTTCAGCATACCACCCATAGCCTGTGCTACGATATCATAGCAAGGTCTGTGAGTAATCGGTCCATACTGACCGAATCCCGAACCGGATGCATAGATAATGTTAGGATTGATTTTTCTGATTGTATCATAATCAATCTTCAGACGCTTAGTTACTCCGCCTCTGTAGTTTTCAACCAGAACATCTGCATCTTTAACCAGCTCATAAAACATCTCGAGTCCCTTTTCGGACTTCAGATTCAGGGTACAACCCTTCTTGTTACGGTTTACAAATCCATAGAATCCGGATTCGCCGGATTTCTCATCGATCGGACCCCAGGCACGAGACTGTTCTCCGCCTACCGGTTCAACTTTAATAACATCTGCACCGTAATCGCCTAAAAACATTGTGCAGAATGGTCCGTTCAATGCTGTCGTAAGGTCAACAACTTTCAAGCCTTCAAAAACTTTTCCCATGTTTCAATTCCTCCATGCCTTTTCCATGTTAATTTTTTAACTGTCTCCGCCTACTATATTATATGCAGTAGGCGGAGAGTCAATTAAATCTTACTTCAGAAAAATCGGGTTTTGTCTAAAATATGCTCAAACTATTCCGCAGCGTTACTGTTTGTTTATTTAGATTCTCTTGCTGTTTTGATTGCGTCAATCATCAGCGGCACTACTTTAAAGAGGTCCCCTGTGATACCATAGTCAGCAATCTCAAAAATAGGAGCAGTTTCATCCTTGTTAACTGCAATAATCAGCTCGGAGTCCTGCATACCGGCTTTGTGCTGAATCGCTCCGGAAATACCCAAAGCAACATATACTTTCGGATGTACTGTCTTACCGGTCTGTCCAACCTGATGATCAGCGGAGAGCCAGCCGGAGTCGATGGTAACTCTGGAACCGCCTACTACGCCGCCGCCGAAAGCATCAGCGAGCTGGCCTGCCAGTTCGATGCCCTTCTGGATATCTTTACTGATACCACGACCTACAGATACTATGACATCTGCACCAATCAGATCTACAATCTGCTTTGCTTCCTTTACAACATCCATAACCTGTGTCTTGATATCATTCTTGCTCAAAGCTACAGGATATTTTTCAACAACACATGCATCAGCCTTTTCCTGAGAGAAAGGAGCTTTCTTCATAACTCCCGGACGAACCGTAGACATGCATGGACGGAATCTCGGGCAAATGATTGTTGCCATCAGATGTCCGCCGAATGCAGGTCTTGTCATCTTCAGGTTAACATCTTCCATGTCGAACTTCGTATTGGAAAGATCCAATGTGGATGAAGTTTCCAGGAAGTTTACATACTTGTCCATATCTATGTCAAGGTGAGTACAGTCAGCAGTCAGACCTGTATTCAGTCTTGCTGCACATCTAGGGCCAAGGTCACGACCGATATTTGAAGCTCCCAGCAGGATTACTTCCGGTTTTAAATCCATTGCCGCATCACAGATTACCTTTGCATATGCATCCGTTGTGTATATTTCCAGTTCAGGGTCATCGCATACGATTACTTTGTCAGCACCGTATCCGCCCAGTTCCTTCGCCAGTCCTTCCACATTATGTCCAAGCAGGATTCCTACCAGCTGAGAACCTCTTTCATCGGCTAACTTTCTGCCTTCGGAAATCAGCTCGAAGTCAGTGTTCATCAGCACGCCGTTTCTCTGTTCGCAAAATACCCAAATATCTTTAAAAGCATTTATATCTGCACTATTGAAAGCCATTGTTCTCTCCTTTCCTTAAATAACATGTTTCTCTAATAAAATGTTTGCCAGTGTTTCAGCAGTGTTCTTGTCAGCTCCTTCAAGCATAGTTCCAACACCCTTCTGAGGAGGTGTGAAGGACTTGAAGATATTTGTCGGAGATCCTTTAAGACCGATTTTATCCAGTTCGATCAGCGGTTCGTCCTTCAGAGCTTCGAAGTCGAGAACAAGATATGGCTTTTCGTAGCAGTGGTTGATACCATTGAGAGTCATGTATCTTGCCTTGCTGTCCTGACCGCTGATGCATGTAATCAGGCAAGGAGTCTGTACCTTGATTTTCATGTACCCGTCTTCCAGCATACGCTTTACAGTAACTTCATTTCCTTCTTTTACGATTTCTGCAGCATAGGAAACCTGCGGCAGTCCCAGCTTTTCAGCAATCTGCGGGCCAACCTGAGCGGTATCGCCGTCGATAGCCTGTCTTCCGCAGAAAATCATGTCTTCATCGGAGAATCCGATGTAATTGATTGCAGCGGAGATAATCTGAGATGTTGCGAATGTATCGGATCCGCCGAATTCTCTTGCTGAAATCAGGATTGCATCGTCAGCACCCATTGCCAGCAGTTCTCTCAGCATTCCTTCTGCCGGAGCAGGACCCATCGTTACAGCGGTAACCTGACATCCTGTATTATCTTTTAACACCAGTGCCTGTTCCATAGCAATCAGGTCATCCGGGTTGATGATCGTCTGCATGGAAGCTCTATTTAATGTTCCGTCCGGATTTACTGCTACAACACCGGAAGTATCCGGAACCTGTTTTACACAAACAAAAATTCTCATTCGAATACGCTCCTTTCGACTACTTCATTACCGCTCTTGCAATTACAACTTTATGGATTTCTGAAGTTCCTTCATAAATCTCAGTCAGCTTAGCATCTCTGTACATACGTTCCAGCGGATAATCCTTCATGTATCCATATCCACCGTGAATCTGCAGAGCCAGGTTCGTAACAAATCTTGCATTTTCTGCAGCATTCAGTTTGCACATAGCAGCTTCCTTTGTAAAAGGCTTGCCGGCATCAGCAAGGTAAGATGCTTCGTAAACCAGAGCTTTTGCAGCTTCTGTCTTTGTTGCCATTTCAGCAATGTACCACTGCAGACCCTGCAGCACGCCGATCGGTTTACCGAACTGTACACGTTCGCCCATATATTTAACGGACATTTCGATTGCAGCTTCAGCAACACCCATAGCCTGAGCGCCAACGCCGATTCTTGCAGCATCCAGAGCCATCATTGCAATCTTGAAGCCTTTGTTTTTCTTGCCCAGCATATTGGCAGCCGGAACTCTGCAGTCTTCGAATACCAGCTCAGCTGTTTCGGATCCTGCCAGACCCATCTTGTCTTCAATCTTGCCGGAGGAGAATCCAGGCATTCCCTTTTCCACGATGAATGCGGACATTCCTCTTGTTCCCAGCTTCGGTTCAGTCATAGCGAAGATAACTAGAACTCCGGCACGAGCGCCGCCGGTGATGAAGCATTTCGTTCCGTTTAAGATGTACTCATCCGTAGCTTCATCATACACAGCAACAGTCTTAACACCTGCAGCATCGGATCCTGCATTTGGTTCCGTCAGTGCAAATGCACCCAGCTCACCGCCCTTAGTCAGTCTCGGCAGATATTTTTCCTTCTGTTCCTGTGTACCGAAATCCAAGATTGCATGTGGTGCGATAAGATGAATTGAAAGGGTTGCTGCGGAAGACATGCACTTCTTAGCAAACTCAGAAACAGCGATAACCTTTTCAAGCATACCGCCGCCGGATCCGCCAAACTCTTCCGGAACTCCGATTCCTGTAAAGCCGACTTTGGCCATTTTTGCGAAATTTTCAGTAGGAAATCTGTGTTCAGCGTCTATTTCCGCTGCTACCGGCTCCAGTTCTTCTTCTGCGAACTGTGCTGCCAGCTTTTTTAACATTTCCTGTTCTTTAGTTAACGAAAAGTCCATATTTTTCATCCTTTCTTTAAATATTGCACGAAAAAGCATTTTCATTCAATAATAGTTATAAGTCCTATAGTCGCTGTAAAGTCAAGCTATATTCATTTTTTTATCGTTAGATATTTCACATTTGAGCAAAGAAACCTTCCCTAACGTTAGAGTTGTTTTGGTTGATTTTTTTACATTTCATGTGTATGAAAATGATTGAAAAATCCACCTTTTCCGAGAAATTGAAAAATTCGCTGCCGCTCGATTTTTACAGTCTTTTCAGAAAACTCCCTCTATTCCCCCTACCGTAACGTTACATTTTAGGACATTATTTTTTATAAAAATTACCGATTTCCTGTAAAATGCTCTACCTGCATAATTTTTTCACAATTCTACGGAAAATTCCGCCGCACTCGGCCGCATTCTGTCGTGTCCTTGACTTTTTTCTGATTATGAATATACTGAAATTGTACAAAGGGGGAATTTTTATGAAACACATCCATACCGTTGAATTGATTCACAATCACATGACCGTTCCCTGGCATCATCTCTGCCGGACTGAGAATCCGCCCATCACTGAAGCCACTCTGCCGGAAAAAGCATCCATCATTGGCCGCACCGGGCTGATGCTTCTGTCCTGCGGCACGGGAGCATGGCGCGTTCGCAGTTCCATGAACACCCTGGCCAGATCCATGGGAATTACCTGCACCGCCGACGTGGGGCTGGTATCCATCGAATATACATGTATCGATAAAAATGAGATATTTTCTCAGTCACTCTGTCTGACGTCCACCGGAGTCAATACTGCAAAGCTTTCCGAACTGGAAACTTTTGTCCTGGACTTTCCTGCAAAGCATGCCTCAAAGACCGGCAAACATCTCCATAAGTTTTTAGATCATATCGAACAGCGTCCCGGTCATTATGCACCACCTGCTTTGGGACTTGCTTCCGCAGTCGCCTGCAGCGCCTTCACATTCCTCCTCGGCGGAGGTCCTTTGGAAATGCTCTGCGCCTTCTTCGGCGCCGGAATCGGCAACTGGCTGCGTGCAGCCTTGACGAAAAAAGGCTTCACACTGCTTCTTTGCGTTGCCGGCAGCGTGGCTCTGGCCTGTCTGGGATATGCCGCACTCTTAAAAGTACTGGAAGCATCCTTCCATATTTCAGCTGCACATCAAGCAGGATATATCTGCTCCATGCTGTTTATTATTCCCGGCTTTCCATTCATTACAAGCGGCATCGACCTGGCAAAGCTGGATATGCGTTCCGGTCTGGAACGTCTCGCCTACTCGCTGATTATCGTTGTCGTCGCAGCACTGGTAGCTTGGGGCATGGCACTTCTGCTTCATCTGAAGCCGTCCGATTTTATCCCGCTGGGGCTATCCAATACCTCCATGCTGCTTCTTCGCCTGGCGGCAAGCTTCTGCGGCGTATTCGGTTTTTCCATCATGTTCAACAGTCCTTATAAGCTGGCTGCTCTGACCGGTATCATCGGTGCCATTGCCAACACTTTCAGGCTTGAGCTGGTGGATTTGACTTCCTGCCCGCCATCCATCGCAGCTTTTGCAGGCGCTTTGACGGCAGGTCTTCTGGCCTCCCTTTCCAAAGGGAAGATTGGATATCCCCGAATTTCCATCACCGTACCTGCCATCGTCATCATGGTTCCCGGACTGTATCTGTATCGCGCTACCTACAATATGGGAATCGTATCCTTGAACAGCGGAGCCTACTGGCTGACGGAAGCCATGCTGATTATCCTGGCTCTTCCGCTGGGGCTGATTTTCGCTCGGATTCTCACCGACAAATCCTTCCGTCATTGCATCTGAATAAAACAAAATACGGCACAGAGCATTCTCTTACGATATGCTTCCGCCGTATTTTTGTTTTCTCTGTAAATTATTTAAAATGGAATGTCACAATGCCGCCCCTGTCGTCATATCCCGTATTCCACAGCCGCTTAAGATCCAGCCAGTGCGCTTTGCCGTATGTCGCCGCCTTGATTTTAAACGTATCCTCCGTCTCTTCATATCCATTAACCAAAAACCAGTGCCATTGAAAGAAATCAAACTCCTTATCCTTGTGTTTCAACATCAGATACGCCGCCGGAATTTTTTCATCTATGCTGTTTTTGATGATATCCCGTGCTGTTTCATAAGTCTCATTTCCATCAAGTCCCTCCAGATACAAATCCGCCACATTCGTATCCTCCAGGTAAAGATTCACTCCGTCCATATATGTCTGCAAATCTTTAATTCCGGTACGCCGCGGTTCCAGATATAATTTAACCGACATTGCAAATCCGGAATATGCCTGACGCGTCATTACCTTCTTGTTCGGGTCCTTAAAATGATATAAATCGTCCCGATTTCTATATAATGAAAAATCAATAAATGCATCACAGGTTGTAAGTGCCGCACATCCTCCCAGATGCATCCACGGATCCATCATCCAGTTCTGATTGCTCCCATATGATTTGCCCATCATAAAATGAGGCAGCTCCACTCTGTTCCTACTCAATTAAGTATTTCCTTTCCGTTTGTTTAATGTGTTTACCTCATAAAATTCTATCAGATTCTTTTTCAAAGCACAAGACAGACGCCTGAAGCTTTTCTAAACTTCAGGCGTCTGCCTCTCTTGTTTCTTCAAATAATCAAAGGCTTATTTTTCACTTAAATATTGGTCAATGCTGGCTGCTGCCGTTTTGCCTGCACCCATAGCCAGGATTACGGTAGCCGCACCGGTCACCGCATCACCTCCGGCAAAAACACCTTCTCTGCTGGTCGCAGCGCCTTCGTCAGTGTCGATTCCACCGCGTTCATTTGCTTCAAGTCGATCTGTAGTTTCCATAATCAGTTTGTTGAGCTTCGTGCCGATGGCCATAATTACACAATCCACATCCAGAACGAAGTTGGATCCTTCTATGGCAACCGGACGTCTTCTTCCTGAAGCATCCGGCTCACCAAGTTCCATCTTTACACATTCCAGACCTGTTACATAGCCGTTTTCATCACCGATGACTCTGACCGGATTCCGCAGCAGCTGAAAATTAATGCCTTCTTCAATGGCATGATGAATCTCCTCCGAACGGGCAGGGATTTCATCCATTGAACGTCGATAAACGATGTATACATTCTCTGCACCCATTCGCTTAGCACACCGTGCCGCATCCATCGCAACATTTCCGCCGCCGACTACAGCGATGTTTTTTGCTTTCTGAACAGGTGTATCATATTCCGGCAGATATCCCTTCATCAGATTTATACGAGTCAGATATTCATTGGCGGAACATACGCCGAGCAAATTTTCTCCAGGTATATTCATAAAGGAAGGTAGTCCGGCGCCTGTTCCGACAAAGACTGCTTTATATCCATCATCCATCAAATCATCGACAGTTTCTGCCTTGCCGATGATGGCGTTGGTTACAAACTTAACACCGCGCTTCTCCAGTTTTTCCACTTCCGCAGCAACAATGCTCTTCGGCAGCCGGAACTCCGGGATGCCGTATGCCAACACGCCGCCCGGCTTATGCAGACTTTCGAATACCGTAACTTCATATCCCTTTGCAGCTAAATCTCCTGCACACGCCAACCCTGCGGGACCTGCTCCCACAACAGCTACCTTAGAGCCGGTCCTGAGCTCTGCCATATCAGAGTTTTCACTCTCATCTCCTGCGTTTTTTTCTTCCTGTACATGAGCCGCATGCCAATCCGATACGAAACGCTCCAGACGTCCGATTCCAACCGGTTCACCTTTCTTTCCGCGTACACAGTATTTCTCACACTGATTTTCCTGCGGGCAAACTCTGCCGCATATCCGCGGAAGAGAACTTGTATCGCTGATTACCTGATAAGCACCCTCGAAGTCACCTTCCGTAATCTTTGCAATAAATTCCGGAATCCGCACCATTACCGGACATCCTCGCGTACATGGCTTCTCCCTGCATCCGAGGCAGCGCATCGCCTCGTTAATTGCCATCTGCGGTGTATATCCTTCGGAAACTTCTTCAAAATTATGATTTCTGATGTCCGGCGCCTGTTCCGGCATCGGGTTCTTCTTCACTTTGAGATTAATCATAGTAACGCACACCTCCTGTCAGACGGCAGATATGTTTTGCATCTTCCTGTTCCTGCTCTTTATAAAATGAATTCCGGCGAATCAGCTCGTCCCAGTCTACAAGACTTCCGTCAAATTCCGGACCATCTACGCACACGAACTTATTTTCACCGCCGATAACGCACCGGCATCCGCCGCACATTCCCGTACCGTCAATCATATATGCCGTAAGGGAAGCCACCGACGGAATTCCATACTCTTCTGCAATTTTGCAGACAAATTTCATCATAACAGGCGGACCTACCGCAACAATTTCATCGTATTCATTTCCTGCTTCAATCAGTTCCTTCAGTTTATCGGTAGTAAATCCCTTTTCTCCGTAGCTGCCGTCATCGGTAGTGAGGAAAAGTCGATCCGTTCCGGCTTTAAACTCATCTTCCAGAATTACCATTTCTTTATTCTTAAATCCGGCAATCATATCAACGTGGATGCCTTCCTTGTGCATGCCGGTAGCAAGCGGATACGCCAGTGCATTTCCGGTACCTCCGCCGACTACAGCCACACGCTTAAGGCCTTCCATATGAGTCGGCTTTCCGAGAGGTCCCACTACATCGAGCAGATAGTCCCCCTCCTCAAGCTGATCCATCAGCATGGTTGTTCTGCCCACCGCTGCATAAATCAAATCGATAGTTCCCTTTTCCGAATCATGTCCTGCCATGGTAAGGGGGATTCTCTCTCCATACTCATCGGTACGCAGGATGATAAACTGTCCCGGCTTGGCCTTTTTCGCCACCAGCGGTGCATCTATAACAAGCCAGGTCATTGTAGGATTTAAACGTCTTTTGCTCAAAATCTTAAACATATGTACACACCCCCTTCTCTATACTTCATCCAGACTTTTCTGCTGTCTCTTGAGTTTTCTGTATCTGCCGAGAGCTTCTTCTTCTGCAATCCGGAACAATTCTTCCGCACGTTTTTCATTCTTCAGTTTCAGGGAGCTGTAACGCACTTCGTTCATGATAAAGTCGTTGTAGCTTTCCGTTGGAGGTGCGCTGTCAACGCTGAGCGGATTTTTCTTTTCTGCAATGAGAGCCGGGTTATACCGCAGCAGATTCCAATATCCTGCACGCACTGCTTTCTTCATCTCCTGCATTGCTCTGCTCATGCCGCCTTTAACACCATGATTGATGCAAGGTGCATATGCGATAATAAGGGACGGTCCATCATAATTTTCCGCCTCTCTTATTGCCTTCAGAGTCTGAGCCGGGTTTGCGCCCATAGCAATCTGCGCTACATAAACATATCCGTATGCCATGGCAATTTCCGCCAAATCCTTTTTCTTAACCTTCTTGCCGCCCGCTGCAAACTGTGCTACAGCACCTGTAGGCGTGGATTTGGATGCCTGACCGCCTGTATTGGAGTACACTTCCGTATCAAATACCAGCACGTTGACGTTTTCACCGGATGCCAATACATGATCAAGTCCGCCGTATCCGATATCATAAGCCCATCCATCACCGCCGAAAATCCACATTGACGGTTTTGTCAGCATATCCTTGTGTTCTGTGATATATTTTGCGTCCTCAGAGGTTTCTGCAAAGTTTTCGCAGACAGATGCCAACTTGTCGCCGGCATCTGCCGAAGCCTTTGCATCGTCCATAGCCTCAAGCCATGCCTTTGCAGCCTCCCCGCAGTTTACATCCTCTGCCAGACGCTCTGCGCAGGTCTTGACCTCCTGACGTCTCGCCTTAACTGCGATGGTCATGCCGTAACCGAACTCGGCATTATCTTCAAACAAGGAGTTGGACCATGCCGGACCCTTGCCTTCTTTATTAACCGTATATGGCGTGCTCGGTGCACTGCAGCCCCATATGGATGAACATCCTGTCGCATTTGCGATGAACATGCGATCTCCGAACAACTGTGTAACCAGCTTTGCATACGGCGTTTCTCCGCACCCCGGGCATGCCCCTGAGAATTCAAGCAATGGCTGACGGAACTGAGATCCTCGAACGGAATCCGCCTGCGCCAAATTTTTATCTTCTGCCACGTTTTCAAACAGATAATCATAGCCTGCCTGCGCCCGATCCATATAATCTTCTGCCAGCACCATTTCCAGAGCCTTGTTTCTTGCCGGACATACTTCCGCGCAGGAGCCGCATCCCGTACAATCGTAAGCGGATACTGCGACGGTGAATCTCCTGCTGCTGTCTTCCTTGAGCGGCACACTCAGTGCTCCCGCTTCCTCTGCCTGCTGCTCTGTTACAGCAAACGGACGGATTGCAGCGTGCGGGCAAACATAGGAACACCAGTTGCACTGCATGCACTTGGCCGGATCCCATTTAGGAATATCTACCGCGATTCCCCGTTTTTCGTAGGCTGCCGTGCCGGATGGGATAGAGCCGTTGGCATTATCCACAAATACCGATACCGGTACCGAATCACCCTCCATAGCATTAGTCGGTTTCAAAACCTTGTTGATATAATTCGTATGTATTTCATCTCGTCCCTGTGCCGAAGGAATGGTGAATTCGCCCTTTGCATCAGCCCAGGAAGCAGGAACTTCCACTCTGTGTACGCTTTCTACACCGGCATCAACGGCATTGCAGTTCATATTGACAATTCTCTCTCCCTTTCTGCCGTATGTCTTCTTGATAGCGTCCTTCATATGCTGTACCGCTTCTTCAATCGGAAGGATATCAATCAGTTTGAAGAAGGCAGCCTGCAGTACGGTATTGGTACGTCCTCTCAATCCCAGCTTTCTGGCGATGGATACTGCGTCGCAAGTGTAAAAACGGATGTTGTTTTGTGCGATAAACCGTTTTACGTTATCCGGGAGCTTCTCTTCAAGCTGTTCGTCACTCCATGAACAGTTGAGCAGGAATGTACCTCCCGGTTTTACATCCTCTACCATCTTATACTTCTGGAGGTAGGCCGGATTGTGACATGCTACGAAATCAGCCTGCTTAACGTAGTAGGATGATTTAATCTCCTCGTCCCCGAACCGCAGATGGCTGATGGTAATTCCACCGGATTTTTTAGAATCGTACTGAAAGTATGCCTGTGCATATTTATCTGTATTATCTCCGATAATCTTAACGCTGTTTTTATTTGCACCAACTGTACCATCGGATCCCAGACCCCAGAATTTACAGGAAACCTGGCTTTCCGGTTCACTGTACGGCATCTTGCTGGGCGGAAGTGAAAGTCCTGTCACATCATCGTTTATAGTAATGGTAAATTCCTTCTTCGGATGATCTGACCAGAGATTTTCGTAAACTGCCAGCAGGTCCTGCGGCTGAGTATCCTTTGAGCCCAGACCATAACGTCCGCCTGTCACCAGAACATCATTGAATTTGCTGTCTTTAATCGCTGCCGTTACATCAAGCATAAGCGGTTCACCCATAGAACCGGGTTCCTTTGTGCGGTCCAGTACCGCAATCTTTTTCACTGAATCCGGCAAAGCTTCCAGAAAATATTTTCTGGAGAACGGGCGATACAGACGCACGACAACCAGACCGGTCTTTCTGCCGTTAGCGTTAGCGTAATCAATTGCTTCTTCTATAGCATCACATACTGAACCCATAGCTACGATGACTTCCTCCGCATCTTCTGCGCCATAGTAGTTAAACGGCTTATAATGCGGTGTTTTGCCCGTTTTTTCGCTAACCATGTCCATGTATTTTGCTATGATTTCAACCGTTTCCTCATAGTTTTTATTACATGCTTCTCTATGCTGGAAGAATGTCTCAGGCTGTTCTGCCGATCCCATGCAGTGCGGATGGTTTGGATTAAGTGCATTTTGACGGAAGCGTTTTACTGCATCCCAGTCCACCATACTGCGAAGTTCATCGTAATCCCAGACACTTATTTTCTGCTGTTCGTGACTGGTACGGAATCCATCGAAGAAATGAAGAATAGGCACCTTGCCTGCAATAGCAGAAAGATGAGCGACAGCACCCAGATCCATAACTTCCTGCACATCCGAAGAACAAATCATCGCAAAGCCCGTCTGTCTGCATGCCATAACATCGGAATGATCCCCGAAGATAGAGAGTGCGTGTGTGGAAACAGCTCTCGCCGCCACGTGCATTACCGTCGGAGTTTCCTCTGCTGCCAGCTTGTACATATTAGGAATCATCAGAAGGAGCCCCTGCGATGCTGTGAAAGTGCTGGTATATGCTCCTGCTGTGATGGCTCCGTGTACTGCTCCTGCCGCACCGCCCTCTGACTGCATTTCTACAACTTTAACTTCTTCACCAAAGATATTTTTCTTATTCTTGCTTGCCCATTCATCTACATTTTCCGCCATAACAGAAGATGGAGTGATCGGATAAATGGCTGCCACCTCGGAAAAGGCATAGGCAACATGTGCTGCAGCCGTGTTGCCGTCCATGGTTTTCTTTGCTCTCATGATCTTATCTCCTTTCTTCTTTATCCAATTTCATTGCTTCCTGCTGGAGATAAACGTATTCGGGAACAATGCGTTCCTGAATCAGACCTCTGGAACATACGTATGTACATATTCCACAGTTCTGACATTTTTTATCATCAATGACAGGATGTCCATCCGTCATAATAATCGCATCGTTTGGACAGTTGTCTGCACAGTCTCCGCAGCCTATGCATCCCATACCGCATATTTCCATTCTCTTTTCCGGTATGTCAGCGGACTCACATGCCGCCTGCTTTACGCCAAGATATGAGCCTATATTAATTTTGTCTTTTGGACATGCGCGGAAACAGTCTCCGCAGCCGACACACTTATCCTCGTCTACCTTTGCAACTCCGTACTCATTGGAAATAGCTCCATACCTACAGGCTTTAACACAATCGCCCATACCGGCACAACTGTATGCGCAAACTCCGATATCGTCGAAATTTATACTTCCGTCTGCAGCATCCTTTACTATATCGCTGCAGCTGGTGTATCCAAGGTCTTCCAGTTTTTTATGCCCCCATGCACCTCCTGTGCATTTGACAAAAGCAATCTCTTCTTTCTGCTTTGTAAGATCATGCAGAGTATCCACGATAATCTTCTTTCTGCACTTTACCGTACATGTCACACATCCTTCACACTTGCTGTAATCAATTCTGGCATATCTGCCGTCGATTTTATCGCCTACTACCATTTCAATAGCATCATTCGGACATGCCAGAGCACAGTCACCGCATCCGATGCAGCCATATCCGCACAGCTGCAGAGTGTCTTTTTCATTGTCTTTAGAAGAACACGGAATAAAATTGCTTGCTTCACGCGGAATCATCTCGATGATATGCTGCGGACAAAGATCAACGCAGGCCATGCATCCCGTGCATTTATCTCGATTGATAATCAGCTTCCCATCTTCCATGTGCATTGCATCGAATTTACATCTTTCAATGCAGCTTCCGATTCCCAGGCATCCCCACCGGCATTCATCGCCTGAAAATCCGCTTTCTTTTGCCTTACTGCAAGAGTCCATCCCCTGAAATCTTTTCTTACCTGCAGAATCTCCGGCACATTTAAGAAATGCCACCAGATTGCAGGCCTCCACCGGTTCGCGTCCCAGCACCTTAGAGATGCCTTGCACCGCTTCCGTATCACAGGCCGGACACAATGCTGCAGATTTTCCTTCCGCGATTGCATCGGCACAGGCCTCGCAAGTCGGATAGCCGCATCCGCCGAATCCGCCGCAGTCTACGCCGGGCAGAAACGAAAGGACCCGAAGAGCTGTTTCTTGTACCTTACTCATTTCCTTACCTCCATTCATTCATGAAACAAGAGAATTTTTATACGGCATTATAAATAATGTATGTTGTATACAGTATCCCGTCTAGCTGAAAAAAATATTTTTCCCTTCACCCGTATTCTAGCACTACTGAAAAGCTCTTTCAATACTTGATTTTTTTTAATATTTTATTTTTTCAGACATAGTCTGATTTGTACCGGCTGCAAATCGCTCATTCCCGTTATTTTATCAAAAGACCCCGCAATCCAACCGTTTGCGAGGTCTTGTTTTTCCTATTTGTGTTTTAATATATCTCCTTTTATCAAAGAATCCGCCATTCTCTGACTTCCGAGCACCCAAATCATGTCGCCTTTTTGTATCATTGTTTCAATATTAGGGTTCGGAATAGGTAAATTATCACGTTCAATTCCAATGACTGTTCCGCGATAACGTTTGCGAATCCCGGAATTTTTAATGGATTTACGTATAAATTCCGAACCGGCCTCTATACGTATCGGACAGCAGATCAACTGCTGCTCCGGCTCAATTCCATGAAATGTCTGTGCATACAAATAATCCTTCAAAGTCACATCCGGACGTTCAGTATACTCAATGCAGTCCTCTTTTTCCAAAAGCATCATGCATGATTCAATTTCGTCATATGTTCCCATCATATGAAGTATATCGCCTGCCAAAACCACTTCATCGGCTCTCGGCATATTAATCCGTTTATCTCCCCGCACGATTCTGATGATTTCCACCTGAAATGCACGGCTGTTTGTAAACTCATAGATT
Source organism: Bacteroidaceae bacterium (assembly GCA_963603335.1). Lineage (GTDB taxonomy): Bacteria > Bacillota > Clostridia > Peptostreptococcales > Anaerovoracaceae > Lentihominibacter. The sequence goes on from CAVCML010000098.1 coordinate 23,735, forward strand.
GTCCTGTGTTCACTTGCATCGATGACCTGAAACTCCGCCACCAAAAGTGATTCATTGAGCCAGACGTAATTTCCTTTTATCCCGCGTTCTTTCTTTTCCTTGGCGAGAGTTTTCTCCGAGAAATTAGAGAGAAAACGCATTTCCAAGTCAATGGCTTTTCCCTTGATATAATCAGAATGGACTATCATGGCAATCGGAACCGTTGCTATGATTACAATTAAGCCGAACGGAATATGAAATGTCTTTCGCAGTACCAGCGCAATAAAGCAAGCCGACAGCATTATCCGTATGGCTTTCAGCGTTAGAATCGGCAGTCGATTTGCACGATGCTTCAGCCACAGCTTCGTCATAAGCGCATCGTTCTCTTTGCCGTTCATTAAAGCCGCAAACGGAATCATCACACCGACGATAATCACTGTTGACAAGATGTCACTCGGTAAATCCGATTTGAAAAATTGATTGAGCCACGGCTCCAAATATCTGAATCCCATCAAATAAATCACCAGCAGGATGGCACATCCTATCCCTGTGCGAATCAAAACCGCTTGTATGTACAGCAGCCAATCGCGGTCTTTGTCGTCGTCGCTTTGCTGCTCTGATGTATTCTTTCTCAGGAAAATCTTAATTCCCTTAGGCAGCGTCTTATCCACAAACCGATATACTTTCTCTGAATTGTTGATAAAAACCGGTGTCATAAATGATGTAATCACGGAAACACATACGATAATCGGATACAGGAAGTCGCTGATTACGCCCAGTGACATACCCAGCGTTGCTACTATAAATGAAAATTCTCCAATCTGTACCATGCTGAAGCCGCCGCGTATTGCTGTATGGATGGACTGGCCGGAAAGCAATATTCCCAGCGTTGCAAAAGTCATTTGCCCTAAAATTGTAACCACTGTAATGATTAAAATCGGTCCGATATACTCTACCAAAAGCTTCGGATCAATCATCATGCCGACCGCAACGAAAAAGATAGCACCGAATAAATCCTTGATTGGTGTAATAATTCGCTCGATTCGCACCGACTGAACCGTTCCTGCCAGAATCGATCCGGCCATAAACGCTCCCAGTGCAGACGAGAATCCAATCAGATTTGCAATAACCACCATTCCCATGCAGATTCCGACGGAAACCACTAGCATCATTTCATCATTAGCCAATAAACGGATTTTCTTTAACAAACTTGGAATCAGGTAAATTCCCAGAATAAGCCAAATAGCAAGTTCAATAAACAGAATCCCCAGCTCTTGGAACATCGCCAGACCCGATACGCTCTGGCTTACGGAAATTGTTGACAAAATAATCATCATAAAAATTCCGGCAATATCTTCTATAACAAGTGTCCCCAGAACCAGCTGCGCAAACTTCTCCTGTTTAAGCCGGTATTCCTCATAAGCCTTTAAAATAATCATCGTCGATGACATTGAAATCATACCGCCCAGAAAAATGCAGTCCATTTTATCCCATCCAAGCAAGAATCCGATTCCGGTTCCGATGAGAATCATTGACCCCATCACAGACATCGCGGTAATAAAAGCGCTGCCTCCTACGGTTGCCAGTTTTTTAAAACTGAACTCAAGTCCCAGACCGAACATCAGAAATACAACTCCGATATTGGCCCACACATGTATATCGCCCGATTCTATTACCGTAGGCAGATAGGTGAAATTAGGGCTGATTAAAAATCCTGCCACAATATATCCCAGCACCACCGGCTGATTCAGTTTTTTAAACAAGATAGTTACAATACTCGCAACGATAAAAATCAATGCCAAATCTTTAATCAAATAATCCAGTTGCTCCAAACGCTATCATCCTTCCTTTTCTATTTTCTGCAATGAAATGTAACGTAAAATGTTGCGCCCTGATCGACCTGGCTTTCCACTCTCAATGAAGCCCCGAACAGAACCGCAATATGCTTCACGATGGAAAGTCCCAGCCCGGTTCCTCCCACTTTTTTAGAACGCGACTTATCGACACGGTAAAACCGCTCAAATAATCTCTGATGATGCTCCGGTGCAATACCGATTCCTTCATCCTTAACGCTGACTTCAATATCGGTTCCCTTTTTCAATGCGCGCACCCAGATTTGCTGACCCCGGTAAGAATACTTAATCGCATTTTCTATAAGATTAAGCATCATCTGCCGGAATCGATCAACAGAGCCCGACAGATGCAGACCATAATCCATTTCAATCATTATGCGGATATCCTTCTCTTCTGCAATCGGTTTGAGAATTTCCACCGTACGTTCAACGGCTTCATTTACATCGAACTCTCTGTTCTCGGTTTCTCGCTTGTTCTCAATATCAGACAGCACCAGAAGGTCTTCAATCAGACGTTTTAAGCGTGCGGTTTCAATAGCAATGATATCAATAAAACGAGCGCGGATTTCCGGATCCTCCGCAGCTCCCGCCTGCAGTGTCTCGATAAAACCCGAAATCGATGTCAGCGGCGTTTTCAGCTCATGGCTGACATTAGCCACAAATTCTCTTCTGATATGTTCCGCCTGCTTGCTTTCCTCCGCAGCCTTCTTTAATTCCGCAACCCTATTATTGTATGGGCGCAAAAGATAAAAATATGCCTGAAATCCTATTAAAATCATGAGCATCCCGCACCCTGCCGCCAGCCATAGCATGCCAACCGCCATCGCATGCTCCGCACCGCCTTCCTGCAGATGCGGCTGAAAATAAAGTCTCCAAAAGAAGAACAGCAGCAGCAGAATTCCCGCCATAATCTCTATCATCACAATAATCGCTTTGTTTTTCATCTGGCCTTGTACCCTTTACCTCTTATCGTTTCAATATAATGTTCTTCACTTTTTTCGTCTGAAAGTTTCTGACGTATATGCCGAATATGTACATCCACTGTACGCGTCTCGCCTGCATAATCTATTCCCCAGATATTGTTGAGAAGCTGATCGCGCGAAAATACATGCCCTCGATGCTCCATCAAATATCTCAGAAGTTCAAATTCCTTTAATGTCAGATCTACGGGATGTCCTCCCACGCTCACCTCATGCCGCTCCACATTCAGCTTCAAATCATCAACAGAAATCACCGTATCCCCTTCTTCCGCAGGCACCTCTGCCGCTGCCTCATACCGCCGCAGAACTGCTTTGATTCTGGCCATCATTTCCCGTATTCCAAATGGCTTGGAAATGTAATCATCCGCTCCGTATTCCAGTCCCATCACTTTATCGGTTTCCTCCGTCTTTGCCGTAATCATGATTATTGGGATATTATTACCTTCCTCCCTCAGTTCCCGGCAAATATCGTATCCGTTTTTTCCGGGAAGCATAAGATCCAGCAGAATCAAATCCGGTTTTTCCCTATGAACCATAGTGATTCCCAAGATTCCATCCTCCGCTGCGATTCCATCATATCCATTGGTTTTCAGATTATATAAAATCAGTTCTCTGATGTTTGGCTCATCCTCGATAATCAAAATTTTCTTCATGCTATTTCCCCTCTGCTGTTCCTGCCGGATCTTCCCACATTGTCAGCTGTCCCGTACTGCGCGTTTTACATAAATCTATAATTCTCTGATTTTCCGATCCGCGGAACTGCAGGCTCAGATTCTTTTTTTCCTCAACAAATCTGCCGTCAATGAGAACGTCAATAAACGATAACACTTCCTCCGTCACCTCACAGTTGGCATGAGTTCCCTTCTTCACGAGATCCTCCAGTACAAATCCTGTGTAAGCCCATACTGTTTTCCCCGGCAGCTCACGCTTCACTTTCTGCAAAAAAGGTAAAATTCCCCTCTGATTTTCCGGTTCAAACGGTTCACCTCCCAGCAAAGTAAACCCATGTATATAAGCCGGCTTCAACATCTGCAAAAGCATTTCCTGTGTTTCTTCGGTAAATTGCCGCCCGTGTGAAAAATCCCAGGTTTCCGGCTGAAAGCAATGTTCGCAGTGATTAGTACATCCTGAAACAAAAAGCGATACCCTTACTCCGATACCATTGGCAGTATCAAAATTCTTGATTTCTCCGTAATTCATGCATTTAAGTTCCTTCCTAGCCGTCATTTCATTCTTTGTCATACAACTTCTTATTTTATTATATCCTATACCTTTTTTCTAAACAAGGTATGAAGTCCAAAGAAAAACACAGAAATTTCAAAAAAACAGCGGCCTTATACAGACCGCTGTCATCCTACTTAATTTTCTCTTCGGCTACTTTAAAATTGATATCATCGAGAACCCTGTTTGCTATATTATCGCAGCAATCTCCAATCTTTTCAATGTAATGTACCACATCCGTATAAATCACGGTGAATTCCGGTGAACATTCTCGCCGATTCAAACGTTCCATATGCTTTTTCCTTAAATCCGCTTCCAATCTGTTCATTCGAATTTCTTCTCGCTTAATGTCTTTTGCAAGTTCGAAATCACCCGTGCCAAGAGCCTCAATCGCTTCATTCACCATCTTGTTCCCATGTTCAAAGCACTGATATATCTCTGCACTGGCTGTCTCAGAAAACTCATATCCGTTTTGTGTCTTTTCCTCCACAAAATGAGCAATCTCTTTACAGTAATCTCCAATGTGCTCTACATCGGACACTACGTGGAAAAGTCCTGAAATCGTCTCTGCCTGGTGCTCCGTTACCGATTCCGCCGCAAGAATTGAGGAAAGATATTTGGTAATCTTATCTCTAAGATTATTGACAATCAATTCTTTCTTTAAAACAACGTCAACCGCCTTCATATCATTGCCTAAAAAAGCCTTTTTGGTTTCTATTACCATTTCTTCGGAAACCTGTGCCATTCTAGCCAGTTCTTTCTTCGCCATATGAATAGCTGCAAACGGTCTGTCAAGCAAATTGTAATCGAGATAAATCGGATCCATCGGGTCCTTTTCTGCATCATGTCCCGGAATCAGTTTTTGTACAACACGCACCAAAACTCCAATGAGAGGAACAAAGACTATTGTAGTTGCAACGTTAAAGCTCAAATGCGCATTTGCTATCTGTCTGGAGATAACATCCAGCTCATTTCCATCCGGAGAAATCGCCTGAATAAATGTCACAATGTAAGGTGTGAACCATATGAATATCAACGTACCTCCAAGATTGAACAATGTGTGGGCAATAGCAGTACGCTTCGCGTTAACAGAGCCGCCGATAGATGCAAGCAGCGCTGTTACCGTAGTTCCGATATTGGTTCCGAACAGGATTGGAATCGCACCTGCCAGCCCTACAATACTTGTCACTCCATCGGGACCTGCCGTGCTGGCAAGATTCTGCAGAACTGCAATCGATGCGGAACTGCTCTGTATAATTGCCGTCAGAACAGCACCGACAATGACGCCGAGCGCCGGTGAATCGGACACTCGCAGCATCAAATCCGCGAATTGCTGTGTCTGCGACAATGGTTCCATCGCATCACCCATGATATTCAATCCGACAAACAGAAGACCAAACCCAAAAATCGTCTGCCCGATATCCATGACTTTTTCTTTTTTGTTTATAAAGAAAAACATGATAAAGCCTGCGATGACAAATATCCATGCGTAATCACCGATTTGAAATGCCACAAGCTGTGCAGTAATCGTAGTTCCGATGTTAGCACCGATGATAATGCTGATTGCCTGTTTCAGATTCATCAGACCCGCCGTAACAAAACCGATGACCATAACCGTCGTAGCACTGCTGCTCTGCACTACCGCTGTGGTTACCGCTCCGGCCAGCACCCCTATGAGCACGTTTCTGGTGAGCAGCGATAAAATATTCTTCATTTTTTCGCCCGCTGCCTTCTGCAAGCCATCGCTCATCAAATTCATTCCGTAAATAAACAACGCCAGTCCGCCAAACAGTGCCAGTGCAATCTGTAAACCTTCCATTTTCGTTCCTCATTTCCTAAATCACTTATCTAAAAATAAAATAATACAACAACTATTTACATTTTATTGTTAAATCCGTGATGAGAAAAGAGCGGGTTTGTTAAGGAAATGTTAAGATTATGTTAATGGTTCCGTCAAAAATTCCGTTAATGCCGCAATACCGTTCTGAAAAGAGCCTTCCTCTGCCAGACGTTTACCTTTTTTCTCATCGGAAAAATAGCGGCTCTTTCCTAAAGCAAAACGGCATGACAAAATAGGATCTTCCCCTCCCTTCGGTATTCCTTCGGAATTTCGCTTTAAAAGCTCCTCTTCCGCCATCCGATTTGCCACCTTAACAAACTTCTCTGTTACAGCTTCACTGCATCGGCAAATCAAATACTGCATATACTGTGCCTCCCTAAACGCACTTCCCTGCGCTGCTGCAATCATACATATCTTTTCTGCCAGCTCAATACAGGCAAGGTCCAGAGGAGAAAGAGCTCCGCCAACATCCAATAATATAATGTCATATCGCCCGCTTTGCATCAGCGATTCCAAAAATAAAAAAAACTCTTCGGAATTCAGTTCTCTAAGCGGATTCCGTCCTCTGGTCGGTGCGAAAGTTTCCAAACCGAACTCATCCCGAATTACATATCCATCCAAAAATGGCAGCTGTGTTGCGTCTTTTTCACCTGTTCCGCTGCGAAACAGGTGATATAGATATCGGCCCATGGATTTCGCACCGCTGTAGCTGGAAAAAAAGTTTTCGGTTGATTCTACTTCTTCAAGTGACAAATACAAAACCCTTTTCTGATGATATCGGCATAATTCCCTGCCTACAGAAACCGCCGCCGTACTGCATCCTGCACCTCCCTCACACGAAACAAATGCAAAAAGACGGATATCCTGCCGCATAACATTTACAGGATGTCTTCCCGTCAGCTTTCCGTAAAGTTCAAAAAGATCCGCCACAAACGCCTGTGCACAGTTATATCGATACAGGCAAAATTCTTTTTTATGGAAATCTTTTCGCATCATGGATGGTTTTTCTACCAACTGTATTAGCCTCTCCCGTTCTTCCGTCTCAATCTCAGGCAATTCTCCATCCCACAGCACCAGATCGAATGCATCTTTGCGTCCGTTCTGCAAAAACTGCTGCGGCGTAAACAAACGGATTAAAAAAGACCGGCACACGTGCAGCAATCCCAATCCCAATGCCTTTCCATATGCCCGGTCATCACTTATAAGCGCAATTGATATATGTTCCATACGGTATCCCCCTTTTAACAATGGAATTAAATTCCACTTATTTTTTATCAGATGATACCATATTTTCCTTTTATTGTCAAACATTCCTTTCCACCGAATCCTTAAACCAAATTCGTTTTGTAAAAATATATACCACAGGCACAACAAAAATAAGATAAGAATACAATAATGTCTTCACACCGACCCCCATCATCTCCAGCGGCACGGTACAGGCAATATTCCATGGAATCATCACCGATATCATTACCGTCGAATTCTCAATATCTATAGCCAGTTCGGTTTTGCTTCCTCCCGTCTTCAGATACGGCTTCATCATCAAATCATTGCATAACATAATGGCAATGGTCTGGCTGCAGAATACCACAGAAGTCATAAAGCCTAAAATTATCATCATGATAAACCGTCCCGTATGACTCATCATCTGCTCAATCCTGCCCTGTACATCCGCCAACAAATCTGTACCCTTAAAGATACCTGAATACGAACAGGCCAGTATGATAATCCCGCACACTTCCAGCATCGATACAGCACCTCCGCCGCCTATAATATCGATCAATGCCTCATCCTGCGGTACAAATCCCATTATGCAGCATTTCAATGCTTCCGGCAGATTCATGCCCTGCAGCGTCACCATCAGCACAAACCCGCTTAGGATGCTCCCAAGAAAAGCCCATCTTATATCCAGCTTCAGCATCGGAAGTACCAGAATAAACACCGCCGGCAGCAATGTCAGTATAGACAAGCTGAACTCACTAAGCATTGAATCCATAATCGATGCATCCACCTGATGCAATGGATTCCGAAACGATAAAATGACATAGAGGCCTATACTGATTAACAATGCAATCAGCCCGGTCTTATGCATATGCTTAACATTGTCCATCAAATCCGTCTTTGTGACATTAGCCACCAGAATCGCACCCGAGGAGGCCGGCGAACATCTGTCTCCGAAATAAATTCCCGACATAATCGCTCCAGCGGTCACAAACGGATCCACACCGCCGCTGCGTGCGAGTGCCATGAAAATCACGCCCAAAGTCCCCGATACCGAAAAAGATGTGCCGAGTATATATGACAGCAAACATGACATCAGGAATGCCAACAGCACAAACAATGGCGGCGTCACGAATTTAACCCCGTAATATACAAAAAATGTGATTGTCCCCGAGGCTCTCCAGATAGCTGTAATGAGGCCTATCATGAATATGATTTCCACTACTACCAAAGAGTCTCTGACCCCATTCCAGGCCATATGCAGCACCTTTGCTGCAGAAAAACCTTTTGCACAGCCTGCCGCCACAAACGCAATAAGCCCAATCACCAATGCAATCAGCATCGACTGACCCAGCACAAGGCAAGAAATCATTGAACCAATAAATATTAAAAACGCAATAATCAATACCATCGAGCACTCCAACTTTACCATTTTTTCTTACACTATACACTATAAAAGACCACGAATTATTTTATCATAAGCCAATTCTTTTTAACAGCGTTACTTTAGCTTTTTTCCGCAAATTTAAGTATATCCTAAAAAAGAGATCCTGTCTCCAGAATCTCTTTAATCTATTCATCTGTTTTTTCTGCAAAGGCTACTTTCGGACTATTTTTCAGAACCGCTCCGGAAATGTCTTCCGGTATAATTGTACTTCATATCAATGGAGATGAGCGCCCTAGAAAGTGCTGCCGTATTAATACCGCCCAGCGCAGCTTTCAGATTATCATCCAAATCATAATACGTCAGAAAATGCTTACGAAATTCTTCCAGAGATTTAAAATCCTCTATTTTTTCTCCTCTCTTTCCGAAAATTTCACAAATTTCGCCCATGACAAATGCGAAAATATCCATCAGATTGCTGGTCATCTGCACTTTGAGCGTTTTGCCGCCCACTTTAAAGCCCTGCCCTTCCAACTTCTTAAATGTCAAGTGTTCTTTATCCTCCAGCATCTTATGATACTTGATGATTGCCTTATCCAGTTTCTTTTTGTTTGGTTCATACCAGTCACTCATAACATCGAGTATCGTCGCTCCCAGATTTTCCGGGTCCCCGCCGTACCAGAGAGTTTCTCTGTGAAAACCGCCGGCCGTTTCCTCGACTATGATTGCCATGTGCATTGCACTTCCTGCCTGCTGTGCCATAATTATCTATTCATCCTTTCCCTGAAATCTTAGAACATTATAACACCGAAGCTGTCAATCGTCTATCCCTGACTAATCCTTTCTCCGCTCATCTCATCAAAAATATGGAGTGCTTCCGGCGGAAAAAAAACATGAACATCTGATAAAACCCGCACCTGCCCTTGCCGGTTATTTTTATTTGCTTTTACAACTAGTTCTCCCTGATTTTCCAATTCACTACTTTTATTTATAAAACCCCTCACATCATAATGATGCAAGGGGTTTAATAACATCTATACAAATATTCCAATGCGCAGGATTTTTTGTCTCACACTAGGAAGCAAGGATGCGAGGCACGGAGCGTACTTGAAGTACGTGAGTACCGAGCAGACACTGCTGACAACGTGTGAGGCAAAAAAGACAAGCATTGCCTACTTCTGCTTAATTGCAGCCTGTGCCGCAGCCAGTCTTGCAATAGGCACACGGAACGGTGAGCAGGATACATACTGAAGTCCTACTGCGTTGCAGAATTCGATGGATTTCGGATCTCCGCCGTGTTCTCCGCAGATACCCAGCTTGATGGATGGTCTTGTCTGTTTACCAAGCTCTACAGCCATCTTAACCAGCTTGCCTACGCCTACCTGGTCAATGCTCTGGAACGGATCGTCTTCGAAGATTCCCTTTTCTCTGTATTCCTTGATGATCTTGCCGGTATCGTCTCTGGAGAAACCGAATGTCATCTGAGTCAGGTCATTTGTACCGAATGAGAAGAATTCAGCTTCTTCTGCGATTTCATCAGCTGTAAGTGCAGCTCTTGGAATTTCGATCATAGTACCGATAAGGTAATCGAACTTCACGCCTTCTCTTTCCATAACAGCATCTACTGTCTTTACAACCGTTGCCTTAACATCAGCCAGTTCCTTAACCATACCTACCAGTGGAATCATGATTTCCGGAATGATATCCAGGCCCTGTTCTTTTCTCACTTCGATAGCAGCCATGATGATTGCTTCTGCCTGCATCTCAGCGATTTCAGGATATGTAACGGCCAGACGGCATCCTCTGTGACCCAGCATCGGGTTGAACTCGTGGAGTTCCTGTGTCTTCTTAGCCAGTTTTTCGTAAGGTACGTTAATCTGTTCAGACAGAGCCTTTATCTCTTCATCCGTATGCGGCAGGAATTCGTGGAGAGGCGGATCCAGCAGACGAATCGTTACCGGTCTGTCACCCATTGCTTCATAAATTCCCTTGAAGTCGCCCTTCTGATAAGGCAGCAGGAATTTCAGAGCTTCTCTTCTTTCCTCTTCATTGTCAGCCAGAATCATTCTTCTTACAGCAGGAATTCTTTCTTCTTCAAAGAACATATGCTCAGTTCTGCAAAGTCCGATGCCCTCTGCACCGAATTCAACAGCCTGCTTAGCATCTCTCGGGTTATCCGCATTTGTTCTGATTTTCAGCGTTCTGATTTCATCAGCCCAAGACATGATTTTTGCAAAGTCTCCGGACAATTCAGGCGGTACAGTCTTAATCTGTCCCTTCAGAACATCTCCTGCAGTACCATCGAGGGAGATGTAGTCGCCTTCTTTGAATACATATTCACCGATAGTCAGCTCTTTTGCTTCTTCATCAACCTTAATCTCTGCACAACCGGATACGCAGCACTTACCCATACCTCTTGCTACTACAGCAGCGTGGGAAGTCATTCCGCCTCTTGCTGTCAGGATACCTTCTGCAGCAACCATGCCGGCCAAATCTTCCGGAGAAGTCTCCAGTCTTACCAGTACAGCCTTTGCACCGTTTGCAACAGCAGCTTCCGCATCAGCTGCATTAAAGTAAATCTGTCCTGTTGCAGCACCCGGTGAAGCCGGCAGACCCTTTGTCAGCTTTTCAGCTTCCTTCAGTTCTTCTGCATCGAACATCGGGTGAAGCAGCTGATCGATCTGAGCCGGTTCTATACGCATAACTGCAGTTTCCTTGTCAATCAGGCCTTCGCTCTGCATGTCAACTGCAATCTTAACAGCAGCCGGAGCAGTTCTCTTGCCGTTTCTTGTCTGCAGCATGAACAGCTTGTTTCTTTCTACTGTAAATTCCATGTCCTGCATATCTGCATAGTGATTTTCAAGCAGTTCTGCAATTCTCGTAAATTCCGTATACACTTCCGGGAAAGCCTGAGCCATTTCAGCAATAGGCTGCGGCGTACGGATACCGGCTACAACGTCTTCGCCCTGTGCATTTACCAGGAATTCACCGAAGATTGCTTTTTCACCGTTAACCGGGCTTCTTGTGAAGGCTACGCCTGTGCCGGATGTATCTCCCATATTACCGAATACCATGGACTGTACGTTTACTGCAGTACCGATGCTGTCCGGAATTTCATTGAGCTGTCTGTAAAGGATAGCTCTGTCGTTGTTCCAGGAACGGAATACAGCCATAATAGCTTCCATCAGCTGATCTTTAGGCTCCTGCGGGAAATCTCTTCCCATTTCTTCTTTAACAAGTGCTTTATATCCAACTATGATTTCCTTTAAGTCTTCTGTCGTCAGATCCACGTCAAATTTATAACCATGTTCTTCTTTCTTTGCATCAAAGATAGCATCAAACTTGGTCTTTGCAATTTCCATTACGACATCACCGAACATCTGAATGAATCTTCTGTAGCTGTCATATGCAAATCTAGGGTTTTCTGTCAACGCAGCCAGACCTTCTACAGTCTGATCGTTCAGTCCCAGGTTCAGAATAGTGTCCATCATACCCGGCATGGAGATTTTAGCTCCGGAACGAACGGAAACCAGCAGCGGGTTTTCAACATCACCGAACTTCTTACCGGTTGTGTTCTCCAGTTCTTCCAGTTTTTCGAAGATGGAAGCTACGATATCGTCACCGATTTTTTTCCCTTCATCATAATATCTGTTGCATGCCTCTGTCGTTACAGTGAAGCCAAACGGTACCGGAAGACCGATTTTGGTCATTTCCGCCAGGTTGGCTCCCTTTCCGCCGAGGAGGTCTTTCATGTCCTTGGATCCTTCATTAAAGGAATACACAAACTTTTTCATTTTACATACACTCCTTGTTTAAAACTATTAGAATAATAACTTTTGCTCAATATATTCTTTCACCTGATTTACAGGAATTCGAATCTGTTCCATGGTATCTCTGTCTCGGATTGTCACGCAGTGATCCGTCTCCGTGTCAAAATCGACACAGATTGAAAACGGCGTTCCAATCTCATCTTCTCTTCTGTATCTTTTACCGATAGAGCCCGTTACATCATAATCCACACTGAAATATTTTGCCAGTTCCTCATAGATTGGTTCTGCAATCGGTGCCAGCTTTTTAGCAAGCGGCAATACCGCGGCCTTATACGGTGCCAAAGCCGGATGCAGATGAAGTACGGTTCTTACATCCTCCTTGCCCTTGCTGTCCGTAAGCACTTCTTCGTCATATGCATCAAGCAGGAATGCCAGCAGCATGCGTTCAACACCAACCGACGGCTCAATGCAGTACGGTACATATTTTTCATTTGTTTCAGGATCCATATAGCTCATATCCTGCCCGGATGTGGTCTGGTGTGCTTTCAGATCATAGTCCGTTCTGGAAGCAATTCCCCATAATTCTCCCCATCCAAACGGGAATCGGTATTCAATATCTGTCGTCGCATTGCTGTAGTGAGACAGCTCCTGCGGATCGTGATCTCTCAGCTTCAGGTTTTCTTCGCTGAGGCCCAGTGATTTCAGGAAATTGACAGCATAATCTTTCCAGTATGCAAACCACTCCAGCTCCGTACCCGGCTTGCAGAAGAATTCCAATTCCATCTGCTCAAATTCTCTTGTGCGGAAAATAAAGTTTCCCGGCGTGATTTCATTGCGGAAAGATTTTCCTACCTGTGCGATGCCGAACGGAATTTTCTTTCTCGATGTTCTCTGTACATTTTTGAAGTTCACGAAAATTCCCTGCGCTGTTTCCGGTCTGAGATAAATTTCCGATTGAGAATCCTCCGTTACTCCCTGAAAAGTCTTAAACATCAGGTTGAATTGACGGATACCCGTAAAATCGGACTTGCCGCATTCAGGGCACTTAATACCTTTTTCCTGAATGAAACTTTCCAGTTTTTCGTTAGGCCATCCATCTACTGCAGGCTCTTCCAGGCCTTCTTTTTCTTTCAGATAATCTTCAATCAGCTTATCAGCGCGAAATCTTGCTTTGCAGCATTTGCAGTCAATCAGAGGATCTGCAAATCCTCCCACGTGACCTGATGCCACCCACGTCTGCGGATTCATCAGAATTGCTGCATCCAAGCCCACATTGTACTTTGATTCCTGTACGAATTTTTTTCTCCAGGCCTCCTTTACATTGTTCTTGAACTCCACACCAAGCGGACCATAGTCCCAAGTATTGGCGAGCCCACCATAGATTTCAGATCCGGGATAAATAAATCCTCGGTTCTTCGCCAGGGCCGTCAATTTCTCCATTGTCACTTCTGTGCTCATACTTTTTACTCCATCTAAATTTGATTATTCTTTCTCAGCCGTTTCTTCCTGCTTTTCTGCTGCCTCATCTGCACCTTCATCTGCTTCAGCTTCCGTGGTTTCACAAGAGGGTTCCGACTCTTCTTCATCTTCGTCGCTATGACAATTTTCCTCATAAGCCTCTTCTGCAGCATCAGCGATTTCTTCTCCGGCCTTTTTAATCTTGCTGACCGCTTCACTGGCCTTTTCCAAACCCTTCTGGTACAGGCTCGTTCCGCGCTCCTTCATCTCTCCGGCCACATTGCTGCCCTTTTCCGCCACGGATCCCATGGCATCTGTCACAGCATCACTCACATCTATGATAGTTCCATCTGTTCTGATGATCTCTATGGAGCATTTAAAACCAAATGCCGCTACCACTGCCACCACTGCAGCAATCGGTGCAATCACCACTCCCACAAGACCAGCATTTACAGGAACGTTGAGAACCAGTTCTCCATCCTTTTTAACCTGGATTTTTGATACATTGCCCTTCTTAACAATCTCCTTCAGACGAGAGAACAGTGCCTCGCCCTTCTTTCCGAATCCTTTTCCCTTTTCTCCCGAATTTATAATTTCTTCAATGGCGATAATCGCATCAACCACACTTCCGTCGGTTTCTTCAAGTGCTTGCTTTGCTTCTGCGTACGTAACGCCGGTTCTATCCTTTACCAGTTCAATTTTCTCTAATGTAATTTCCATCTTGTACCTCCTATTTTTATGCTTCAAATCAGTTTCTCACTTTTTAAATCAGAAGCATCTAAATGATATGCCGCGTACTCCCTTACAAGTTTCTGCAGCATCCGACCGGTATCCTCTTTTAATGCCAGGCTTTTAAGATTTTTTAAGGAGTTGATCGTAAAATACCTCAATATGCTTACTATACCAAATTCGGGCTCATAAATCAATGTGTGCTGATGCGAATTTTCTGAACAAAGTGCCGTTTGTTCCGCTTTTTCCGATTGATTCTGCATCTTTTCCCAGCATTCCCGGCATAAAATTCCACCGTCCGGAATGCTGAATTTATATGCCTCTTTTTTCTCATTGCAGCGGACACATCTGTCCAGCTGCGGAGCAACCCCCGCATATTTAAATAATCTTACTTGATACCCCAAAACCAGCGTGCCTATTCCTCTGTCTCGGCTCTCAAGCAGGTCAAAAAAATCCAGCAGCAGATTAAAAATTCCGGGCGCCGGGACGCCCTCGGAAAGCACACGTTCGGTAAATTCCAGAACATATGCGCCATTCATATATTTGTCCACATCTTCTCCGATGGCATAATAGCTCTTCAGCACATCGGCGCTGTTTATATTGTAGCTGTCCCTGTTTTTAAAAAGCTCATATCTGCCGTAAGTAAAGGGCCGCAGCGCCAAAGAGCTTTTGCCGCGGCCTTTTTCCTGAATGCCGGTTCCCGCACTGATTTTCCCGTATTTTTTTGAAAACAGCAGAATCATCCGTCGATTATATGAGGTTTTAATTTGCCTGAGTACGATTCCCTCCGTATCTGTCAGCAATGCTTCTCACCTACTCCTTATACCCGAAATTGGATAAAGCAATATCACTGTCCCGCCAGTTCTCTTTCACTTTTACCCATAATTCCAGATACACCTTTGTTCCCAGCAGTGCCTCGATTTCTTCCCGTGCACTTTTACCGATTCCTTTAAGTTTTCGGCCGCCTTTTCCTATAATCATACCCTTGTGAGATTTCTTTTCACAATAAATCACGGCATGAATTTTAGTAATTTTTTCTTCCTCTTTGTACCGTTCGATTTCTACAGCCACTCCGTGAGGAACTTCGTCCTGAAGATACATCAGGATTTTTTCCCTTATAATCTCACTGACTACAAATCGCTCCGGGTTTTCCGTAATCATATCATCCGGAAAATACATCGGACCGTCTTCCATAAACTGCGAAACTTCCTTGATTACATTTTCCACGTGAGTGCCTTCTTTTGCGGAAACTCCGATTATCTCCTCAAAAATTCCCAGTTTCTCGTACTCTTTATAAATTTCTGCAAACTCATCGGGCTGCATCTTGTCAATCTTATTAATAACCAGAATTTTCGGCGTCATCACATCGTCCAGAAGGTTTACGATATATTTATCTCCCGGTCCATTGGAAAGCTTATCATCCACAATAAATATAATAGCATCCACTTCCTTGAATGTCCCTATCGCAGCATCGGTCATATACGATCCCAGTTTCGTCCTCGGACGGTGAATTCCGGGCGTATCGATGAATATCATCTGCAGATCTTCCGGGAGCATTTCATCGCTGTAATGTGTGTAAATTCCGCGAATGGCATTTCGTGTCGTCTGCGGTTTTTCCGTAGTAATGGCTATTTTTTCGCCTAAAATAGCATTCAGCAGCGTGGACTTACCCACATTGGGACGTCCGATAATGCCTACAAAACCTGTTTTCATGCATTCCCTCCTTCCAGCCGGAATCCCTCCGGCAAAAGAACATCCAAAGTACGTATATGCAGTTCTTCCGGATTTTCCGCCGTTATTACAATCAGCTCCGGAGCAAACTCAAACATAAACTGCCTGCAAATCCCGCAGGGTACCGCTTCGCTGCCGGATCCATAGATTGCAATTGCCTTGAATTTTCGTTCTCCTTCCGAGATAGCCTTGACAAAAGCCGTCCGTTCAGCACAGATGGTCGCCCCAAAAGAAGAATTCTCGATATTCACTCCTGTATAGATCTTTCCGCCTTTCGTCAGCAGAGCCGCTCCGACCCGATAATCAGAAAACGGTGCATAGGCATTGTCACTGGCTTTACGAGCCAGCTCAAACAGAGATTTTGCTGTATTCCGATCGATTTCCATACCATTTTTCTGTTCTGCCATCTGTTTACACGCTCCTTTTCAGATTCAGCGCATCCATGACAATTTCTTCATGTCTGCGCATCTCAAACTTATCCGTTTCCTCCATATGATCGTACCCCAAAAGATGCAGCACGCTGTGAACGAACAAATAGACAATCTCACGTTTTTCGGAATGTCCGTATTCTTTTGCCTGCTGCTGTGCCTTTTCAATGCAGATTACCACATCTCCAAGCGGAATTTCTTCTTCCTCCCCGGTGATATCGTTAAAATCTTCAATCATCGGAAAGGATAGTACATCAGTGGGACTGTCCACCTGACGGTACATGTTGTTAAGCTGATGGATTTCCTCCATTGAAACAAATGACAGGCTGATTTCAATTCGTTCATCCGGTATGCCTTCTTCCTTCAGACAAAGCTCCGCTGCCTGATTCAGCGTTTTCATCAATCCCGGATATTTTTCCGGAACCCGGTTCCCATCGCAAAGTATTCTCATGGATTTATTCCCCGCCTTCTTCGTTCATCGGATGTTTGCGATAATAATCATCATATGCTTTGATAACTTTCTTTACGAGCTGATGCCGCACAACATCCACGTCCTTTAACTCACAGAATTTAATCTCATCAACGCTTCGCAGTACCCGCCGTGCTTCAATCAAACCCGATTTTTTGCCTCTCGGCAAATCAATCTGCGTGACATCTCCCGTAACAACAACCCGTGAGCCGAATCCCATACGAGTCAGAAACATTTTCATCTGTTCAGGCGTTGTATTCTGTGCTTCATCCAAAATAATAAAAGAATTATCCAGTGTTCTGCCTCTCATATAAGCCAGCGGAACTACTTCAATAACTTCCTTTTCTTTCAGCCGCGTCGCGCTTTCCCGCCCCAGTACATCGTAAAGAGCATCATACAGAGGACGCAGATACGGATCCACCTTTTCCTGCAGATCCCCCGGCAGGAATCCCAGCCGTTCCCCGGCTTCCACTGCCGGCCTTGCCAGAATAATCTTCTGTACTTCCTTATTTTTAAGAGCATTGACCGCCATAGCTACTGCAATATAGGTTTTACCCGTGCCTGCCGGTCCGATTCCAAATACGATTTCATGGTTTCTGATGCTCTCCACATATATCTTCTGCCCCAGTGTTTTAGGACGCAGCGGTTTACCATCGTGAGTAAAGCAGATAATTCCCTTTTCTACATTTTCCTGCTTATATGATATTCCTTCCTTGCTGAGGTCTGCAATATAATTGATTTTCTGCCGGTCCAAATTTTCTCCTTTCTCCAAAACACCCATCATTTCCTTCAGCAGATTTTCAGCTTTCCGTGAGTTTTCTCCCTTTAAAAGCAGTTCATTACCTCGCTGAATGATATCCACCTTCAATTTTTTCTCTATGATTTCCAGATTGCAATCCAGTCCGCCAAACAGTTCTCTCCGATCAACGGTATCACTGATAGGAAGACTGAGCAGCTCTGCAGCTGCTCCCTCATTTTTATTCAATCACGCTCTCCTTATTCTCGCGGAAATTTCCGTTTTTTTACCTAACTTTAGTATACCATATCTTGGGGCTTTTCGAAAATTATTTCTTTCAGTCATCCAATACTGCGCTACAATATGTCCCGGCTTTCTGAAAACATCTCCGAAACAGCCTTTTCTGCCATGCGGATTCCATCGACTGCAGCCGATACTATTCCGCCTGCATATCCCGGGCCTTCTCCCGCCGGAAACAGACCTCTGATATTGCTCTGCCCCGTTTCATCACGCAAAATTCTCACAGGGGATGAACTTCTCGTTTCCACCGCCTTCATAACAGCATCAGGAGCATCAAATCCGCTGAGCTTCCGGCCCAGATGAGGCATTGCCTCCACGATTGAATCCACAGCAAAATCCGGTAAACTGTTTCTCACAGGATCATCTGCATTTTCTCGGAACTGCAGATATGTCGTCTCAGGTATTCCGCCATCTCCCTGCCGATATGCCATTTCCTCATATTTCTTCTGAAAAGCGATTCCTGCCAGCGGATCATCCGATTCAAAATCCTCTGTCCTCACATCGACCAGCAATCCGCTGTTAGCATACATACCATCTCTTGCCGATTCGCTCATGCCGTTCGTTACAGCCGTTCCCTGCTCGGAACTGGAGTCTATGATTTCACCGCCGGGACACATACAGAATGTATATACACCTCTGCCGTTTTGAGACTTATAATGCAGTTTATACTCCGCCGGTCCCAGAATCTTCGCAAGCTCACTGTTCCCGTACTGTGCTTCATCTATTGTTTCCTGCAGATGCTGAATCCTGACGCCGATTGAAAAAGGTTTCTGCTCCATTACTGCCTGCCGCTTTTTCAGCATTGCAAAAGTATCCCGCGCACTGTGTCCTGTCGCCAGAATCAAACATGATGTCGGTATATTATCGTATTGTTCCAACACATCTTCTGCATTTTTTATCCGCACAGACACGCCCTGCAAAACACATTCCGAAGCTTTGCTCCCGCCTGAAATCTGCAAATCCTCCAAGCGGTTTCCAAATCGTATTTCTCCGCCCAGCGTTTCAATTTTTCTGCGGATGTTTATCACAATTCCACGCAGCCTATCCGTTCCGATATGAGGTTTCTGCTTGTACATTATGCCGGAATCCGCTCCGGCTTCCACAAGCTCTTCCAAAACCTTGCCGACGCGAACATCTCTGATTCCCGTGGTCAGCTTTCCGTCGGAAAAAGTCCCGGCGCCTCCTTCTCCGAACTGAACATTGGATTCAGGATTCAAATGGCCGTCTTTCCAGAATTTTTGAACCGTCTGCATGCGCTGCTGCACCGGTTCTCCCCGCTCCAGTATTATCGGTTTGAGTCCCGCTTCTGCCAAAATAAGCCCTGCGAACATACCGGCAGGTCCAAATCCCGCCACAACAGGTCTGTTTCGCCCCGCAAGCTCTGCTTTTGGAATGTGATATTCCCGCTTTACCGCTTCTTTCAGCGGAAGCTTCTGATCACATGAAAATTCCACGGTGTACACAAGTTTAATGTTCGGTTTCTTTCTCGCATCGATGGATTCTTTTATGATTTTCAAGTCATAAAAATTCAGTTTTTTCTTTTTCAGTTTTTTTCGTATCGCGGCATAAAAGTCCTGTTCCTGCCGATTCACATCCAGTTTTATTTCACTGATTATATATCGCATAAAATATTTTTCCTATTCAATTTTTCCTAATATATCGTTAATATGCTGTGCCGCCCGGATACCGGTTTCCCAGGCATTCTGCAAATTGAATCCGCCGCACTTTCCTTGAATATCCAGAATTTCTCCCATCAGATAAAGTCCCGGTACAATCCGCGATTCCATGGTCTTCAGGTTAACTTCCTCAAGCTTTATTCCGCCCGCCGTACATTGAGCATTCTTCCATCCCTTTACTCCGCTGACCGGCAATTTCCAGTTCTTGATATTTTCCAGTGAAACTCTTTTCGAAAGTTTGTGTGATAAAATTCCGAATGAGCTTTCTCGCTGCTGCAGCTCCTCGTTCGAAAAATCCGGAGCCAAATCAAGTTCAAGATGATAGCTCTTAAGAGATTCTCTCACCGGCACTCCTTTTTCTGCTGTGATATACATGGTCAGATTCATGACGCATATACCCGAAATGCCATCTTCCGTGAACTGTATTTCACCGATTTCCTCTGCAATAAATGTTCCCTTGCGAAAGAGCCGAACCTTTCCCCTTGCTCGAATGCCTTTAAGATCACGCATATCTCCGCACTCGATTCCGGTCAGAATCGGATAAATGCTTGTCGTTTCATGGCCGAGACTGCGTGCCAGGCCATAACCGTCACCGGTGGTTCCGAGAGCCGGCGCTGCTTTTCCGCCCGCTGCAAGCATCACCTTCTTTGCATAAAAAGAGGTCTTCCCTGCCGTGATACGAAATCCGTCGGATTCTCTTCGAATTTCCGTCACTCCGCTTTCCGTCATTATCACGATGCCTTTTTTTCGCACAGCCTCTTCCAATACATAAACCACATCATGTGCCTGATTGGAATACGGATAATATCTGCCCTCTGCATCATGATAGAGCTCCATTCCCAGAGATTTAAAAAATTCCAGGGTTAAATCGCAATGCTCGCACGCGGTATTGGTGATATTGCACCTGCCGCCGCCCGTAGCCATGATTTTGCGCCCCAGAATTCTGTTTTTTTCCAATAAAACTGTGTGAAAATTTGAAGAGAGCGAAGCCGCTGCCGCAAGTCCCGATGCTCCGCCTCCTACAATACATATATCATAATTTCGCATTAATATCTCCTATAAGTGCGTCAACTTCTTCCTTTCTCTTAGCCTGCAGACGTTCCTTCACCTTTTCTTCGGTTTCTTCCTCTGCTGTGATGTGAATCGGTTCACGCTTTCTCTTGTATATCTTTACATATGACTTCTTCTGATGCGGCATATCGATACCCAGTTCAATAACGTTTATTCCCTGCATAACCATGAAGAATCCCAGCAATACCACTGTGCTGAGAAACATTACCAGCGGATTGATAAAGCCGAACAGTCCTACCACTACCGTCATAACGCCTGTAATCATCGTAATCCGGAAGTTCTGCCGTTTTCTCTCCCTATCGATGTGCGTCGCAGCCTCAATACGAAGAATACCGGATACCAGAACCCACATACCGAATACCATCGGAATCGCTGTGTCCGCAACCAGCTGATTGCAGAGCACCAGAATGCCCAGCAGCAATGTAAGCAGTGCATCCGTCAGAATCCATCCATTGTTGTCACCCTTGTTATTGAGACCTCTTCCCAGCAGATACGCACACATATGAATCAGGCCGTTTAATGCCATTACCAAACCGATAATAAACGCAATAGCCAAAAAAGTCTGTCCCGGGTTGATAAAACAAAAAATACCGGTCAGCAGCATAAACACACCGCCTATGATTGTTAACATTCTCATTTAAAAACTCCTTCTACCTACCATATATCGTCAAATTCTTTTTCCTGAAAAGTATCTTTTTCTCTGTGATTTTCTTTCGCAGCCTGCTCTTGAGGATCTTTTTCCGCCAGCTTTGCCAGCAGAAGGCCTGCCCCCGTAATCAAAATTGCCGTCCGAAGCATTCTGTTGATTTTCTTAAACATAATCCTTACCATCCCTCCATAATGATTATAGTATACCATAAAACCCGTCAATGAAAAAAGAAGATTATGTGTTTTCTCTAATCCGAAAGGTGGTATACTGTTATCAGTA
>CAVCML010000099.1:0-32922 GCA_963603335.1 Bacteroidaceae bacterium
ACTCATATCTTCAATGCGAACCTCTGCGATATCTCCTCGTTTCACTGCGCTTCCTCCTGACTTTTCAGCATTTCATACAGTTCCGGCGCTTCTTTTTTCAAACGAATCGGTTTCAGCTGCGGCGTTGTAAAACCGTGGCTGCTGCTTCCCGTCACATGTATTTCACCGGATTCCTCACCTCGAATTTCGTATCCCAATTCAATGGATGCACCCCTCAGTTTCTTCACCCAGCACGCCAGAATCAGCACCTCATCGTAAACCGCCGGCGTCTTGAAATTCATCGAAACCGAAAGCACCGGCATCCATATGCCGGATTTTTCCATATCGTCATACGAATATCCTTTGTCGCGGAACAATTCTGTCCGCGCCGTTTCCAGATAACGCACGTAGTTGGAATGATGCACGATGCCCATCTTGTCCGTTTCATAATATTGTACTCTTATCTTAGTTTCAAATCGTTCCATTTTATATTTCTGATCCTCCCGGTAATTTCTTTGCTATCTCTTCAATTTTTCGAAGTCGATTATTAATCCCCGACTTGCTTAAAGGCGGATTCATCAATTTCCCCAATTCCTCTATGCCGAGTTCCGGATTATCAAGGCGAGCCTGCGCCGTCTCCTGCAGCTTCGGAGACAAAAAAGCAAGCCCCTTCTGCTGCATAATCTTCTCAATGGATCTGATCTGCTGCTCTGCGGCTCTCAAAGCTTTATCGATATTGGCATTATCCAGGTTATTTTCCCGATGTGTCTTGGACATCAAATCCTTCATCATAAGCACATTGTCAAATTCAAAAAACTGACTGCTGGCTCCCATGATTGCCAGTACATCCCGAATCTGCTCCCTCGCCTTCAGATATACTCCGTAACCCTTCTTCCTGGCTATAATTCTCGAGCTGATATCCGTAAAGCTATTGAGCACTTTTCTAAGGTCTCTTGCCTGCGTCTCTGTACCGGTGTGTATTTCAAAATGATATCCCTTTTCCGGATTGTTTACCGTGCCGGACGCCAGAAATGCTCCCCGCAGATAGGACTTGCGGCAGCATTTTGTCTTGATAATTCCTTCATAAATTCCATCGCTTATAAAATTCATGCCCTCCTTCACCATTAGGATTCCGGCTTCCCGCAAAATCTGTTCACTGCGGTCTTCAGGACCGATGGAAAGAATATAGCTGCTGTTTTTTTCCAAAGAATTTCCCCGCTCCATCTCAATGCCGATATCTGCGGAGAAATAATTTCGAATCAACGTTTTATAATGCCGCACGACCGCCAGATTCGAAGTCATCATCACGATTTCAAATCTGCCTCTGCCCACCAATCGTATGCTTCCCGCAAAGCGCATAAATCCTGCAATATCCGCCAGCATACAGCATTTTTTCTCCGGGAGCATCCGCGCAAGCTCATTTTTTGTTTCCGATGCAAAGGACATACTTTATCGCTCTCTTCCTTAAAGATCTCTATGTTCTAACGTCGTTCGGCTTCCGTCATCTTTAAGTCTTCTGCAAAGCTCATTTGCTACCGCTACAGAGCGGTGATGACCGCCGGTACAGCCGATGCATATCGTCAGACTGTACTTGCCCTCTTTCATGTAAAACGGCACCAGCATACGTATCATATCAAGAGCCTTCGTCAGGAATTCCTGAGTTACATCATGCTTAAGTACATAACGGCTTACCTTGGCATTGTTGCCCGTCAACGGCCGCAGAGATTTTACATAATACGGATTGGGAATAAAGCGCATGTCGAATACGATGTCTGCCGCAAGAGGAATGCCCTTCTTATATCCAAACGACATTATGTTAAACGTAAATGTTTTTTCATTTTCGCCGGATGTTACCAACTGCTTGATTTCAGCCCACAACTGTGCCGTCTTCATATTGGATGTATCGATAATGTAATCCGCATTGTTCCGCAGCAGCTCCAGCATAGCCCGTTCCTTGTGCAATCCGCTCGAAACGGTTCCTCCTTCCGAAAGCGGATGATTTCTTCGCGATTCATTGTATCTGTGAATCAAAGTCCGATCGGATGCCTCCAGGTAAAGAATTTTAAATTCTATTCCATCACGCTTCAGTTCATCGAGCGAATCCATCAAATCCTCAAACAGTTTGCCCCCGCGCACGTCGATAACAAATGCAGCCTTGTCAATTCCCTTGCCGCTGGCCGTCAAATCGATAAAGCTCTTGATCAATGCCGGAGGCATATTGTCGATACAGTAATATCCCATATCCTCTAAGCAGTCCATGGCCTGCGTTTTTCCGGCTCCGGACAGCCCCGTGATAATGATTGCCTTCATTTGTTTTCCTTCTTCCTGATATTGACAATCCTGCTTGGATCCAGACCCGCACGAATTGCCCTCTCTACACCATCTTTAAAATCACCGACCCGATTCGGTGTGTGAGCATCGCTGCTGATGATAAAACGCACGTCCTCAACTTCAGCTGCAATTTTTATCTCTTCTTCCGTCATGTGACCGTGCCACGTATTAATTTCCATCAAGGTGTCTGTTTCCGCACACACCTCAGCCAGTTTCCTGATATCAAACGGCCCCTTGTCTCCCGGATGCGTCAGAATGGAAATATCGTTTTTCCGCAGGCATTCTGCAACCATTTCGGTGTTGGATTCGCGCAGTTTTTTCTCACCTGCTTTAAATCCCTTGTTCCACAGCCAGTTGCGCACGCAGCTGCAGCCAAACAATCCGTAATGATAGCCGGCGATTATAAAATCAAATTCCTCAAATTCCTCTTCTCTCAGATCCAGACCATTGCCGCCCTTGACAATGTTTGCCTCTACGCTCAGCTTGACATTCAGCTTTGGATATTTAACATTCATTCGTTCGATATCATTTCGCATATTGACAATCTCATTCCGGTTAATTCCATAAAAAAGATGTCCCGGTCCGTGATCCGAAATCGCAATATATTCCAATCCCTGATTAAAAGCCTCCCTTACATTGTCTTCAACGCTTCCCTTTCCATGAGAATAGGTTGTATGTGTATGCAGATCATAAAGCAGTTCATACTCA
The DNA here is from genome assembly GCA_963603335.1 of Bacteroidaceae bacterium. GTDB lineage: Bacteria > Bacillota > Clostridia > Peptostreptococcales > Anaerovoracaceae > Lentihominibacter. Next base: position 3,019 of record CAVCML010000099.1, read on the forward strand.
TCTGCAGTCTGCGTATTATTCTTCTCCAATTATTCGCACCTCCGGTTCCAGCATGATGCCGAATCGATCCATTACAGCAGCCTGAACGATTTTCATCAGCTGAAGTATATCTGCAGCGCTTGCACCGCCTTTATTAATCAGAAAGCCGCTGTGAAGCTGTGAAACCTCAGCTCCGCCGACGCTTACGCCCTTCAGCCCCGCATCCTGTATCAGCTTTCCTGCAAAGTAACCTTCCGGACGTTTGAAAAAGCTCCCTGCGCTCGGATAATTCACCGGCTGCTTCGCATTTCTTTTCGATTTCAGCTCTGCCATGGTTTTCTTTATTTCATTTTCATCTCCCGGCTCCAAAGAAATTTCTGCCTCCAGCACAATATCTCCCGATTTCTGCAAAACACTCTGCCTATACCCCAGCTTCAGCATATCCGTGTCCATATCAAAAATCCGTGCTCCGTCTTCGGAAATCACGGTTGCTTTGAGGAGTACATCTTTGAATTCTCCGCCATATGCTCCTGCATTCATAAACACAGCACCTCCGATGCTTCCCGGAATTCCCGATGCAAATTCCAGTCCTGAAAGCCCTGCATCAGCTGCTGCCTTTGCCACTGCAGAAAGCAGTGCACCGCTGCCACATCTTATTATACTGCCGTCTGCCGCCACTTTATCAAAGCCGTCCCCCAGCTTTACGATTACGCCGCGGTACCCGCCGTCTCTCACCAAAACGTTGCTCCCGTTTCCGAGAACCGTATGCGGACATTCTTCCTCCTGTAAAATTCTCAAAGCTGCCCGCAGTTCTTCTGTATTATGCGGCTGCACCAGCAGATCCGCACACCCGCCTGCTCGAAAAGATGTAAATTTCGCCATAGGCGCATTCTCCTGCACCTGTAACTCACCGGTCGCATCAATCAGTCTCTTCTTCACTGTTATTTTGTTCATCATCTATACCGCCTTTTCGTTTCAGTCTCCATCTTCTTTTTTTCTTTCTTTTTACCCGATAACTATCGATCATATAGTCTGAAATATTTGTGGAAAATCCTCTTTTTTCAAGCCTCCGGTTGACACTCCTTGTCGCATATGCATAAAACACGGCAAACAGCGGAATGCCTATGACCATTCCGACAAACCCGAACATACCTCCGCCCACCAGAACGGCAAACAGCACCCAAAAGCTGGCCAACCCCGTGCTGTCTCCCAGAATTTTAGGTCCCAGAATGTTTCCGTCAAACTGCTGCAGCGCCAGTATAAATACCAAAAACCACAGACACTGATGCGGATCCACCATGAGCAGCAGCAGTGCCGATGGAATTGCTCCGATGAACGGTCCGAAAAAAGGAATAATATTTGTAATCCCTACGATACAGCTAATCAGCAGCGTATACTCCCATCCGAAAAGAGTCATGAACACAAAACACAACAAACCTATAATCATTGAATCGATAATCTTGCCATTGATAAATCCGCCGAAAGTTTTGTTGACAAAAGCCGCTCCATCAAAGATTTCCTTCGATGTATTTTCGCTGAAAAATGCCACGATTACTTTTTTACTCTGCGCTGCAAACAAATCCTTACTGTTAAGAAAATATGCACAAATAATGATTGCAACGAAAATATTTTTTAGGATTGTGAAGACTCCGAGAAGTCCGGCCGACACGTTGGTGGCAATGGTAGTGTATTCGGGCAGCATTCTGTCGGTCACAAACCCGATGGCATTCTCAGTAAAATTGTTAATCCAGCCGTTAATCTGCATTTCAGCCGCAGGAAAACGCTGCAGCTTCGCATCCACCCACTGCATAAGTTGATTCATACTCTCCGGCAGCACCTCAATAATCTTCACGATACTGTCAATCAATCCCGGTATTATCATCCACAGTATGCCCGTTATCACAACGAACATAAATGCCAATGAAATCACTGTCCCTATACCCTTGGCCACAGGAAGTGCTTTGGTAAATTTCTGTTCACCCCGATTCAGCAAAGCATAGGTTTTCCTCACCGTAAAATTATAGATCGGGCACAGCAGATACGCCATCACCAGACCGTAAATAAACGGCGCCAGAATTTCCATGATGATGCCGGTCAATTTCTGTACGGCAGCAAATCTATATACAACAAAAAATATCAAAATGCCGCATAAAACAACCAGAAATGCAGTCAGTCCCCATTTTATATTTTTTTCTTCAAGATTCAGCTTCATATATCCACCTCTACATCTATATATTACAATAATTCTCAGGCAAAGTCTTGTTATTTTTCATTTATCATATAATTTTTATTTTTTTCCTGTTTAAGGGTTGAATTTATACACATCTTATGTATAATAATAACATATTGTAAATTTTTATTCATAACTTGCATTTGCTATATTAAATAAGATTACATGGCAATTAACCATTCATAAAAATGCATATTCAGGAGGAAAAGACTATGGCAAAAGAAAAAGTAGTATTGGCCTATTCCGGCGGACTTGATACATCCGTCATCATGACTTGGCTGAAAGAGAACTATGACTTTGATGTAATTGCAGTATGCTGCAATGCCGGTCAGAAGGAAGACTTCGATGCAATCGAAAAAAAAGCTCTGGCAACCGGTGCAGTTAAGGCAATCACCATCGATTTAAGAGAAGAATTCATCACTGATTACATCTGGCCTACACTGAAGGCAGGCGCAATCTATGAAAACGAATACATGCTGGGAACTTCCATGGCAAGACCGCTCATGGCCAAGAAACTGGTTGAGGTAGCCGAGGCTGAAGGTGCATTTACAATCGCTCACGGCTGCACCGGAAAGGGAAACGATCAGGTTCGTTTCGAAACTACCATCAAGGCTTTGAATCCGGCAATCAAGATTATTGCTCCATGGAGATTCTGGGACTTCCACTCCAGAGAAGATCTGATTGAATATGCCAAGGAACACAACATTCCAATCAGCCAGACAACTAAGAAAATTTACAGCCGTGACGAAAACATCTGGCACATCAGCCATGAAGGCGGCGAACTGGAAAATCCGTGGAATGAACACCTGAAAACAATCCATGTACTCAGCGTTGCTCCTGAAGATGCTCCCGATGAACCGACTTATGTAGACATCGATTTTGAACAGGGCATTCCGGTAGCGCTTGACGGCGAGAAAATGGGACCTATCGAACTGCTTACCAAGCTTAATGAACTGGGCAGCAAAAACGGAGTCGGTACAATCGATATCATCGAAAACCGCCTGGTTGGCATGAAGTCCAGAGGTGTATACGAGACACCGGGAGGCACGATTCTTTTTGCAGCACACGCAGGACTGGAACAGCTGATTCTCGACAGAGACACGACGCAGTATAAAGGCATCGTTGCTCAGAAGTTCTCCGAACTTGTTTACGACGGACTCTGGTTCACACCGCTGCGTGAAGCAATCAGCGCCTTTGTAGACGTAACTCAGAAGGAAGTAACCGGTACGGTTAAGATGAAACTCTACAAGGGTACTCCTTATGTAGCTGCAAGAAAATCTCCTTACTCACTGTACAGCGAAGAATTCGCTACATTCAGCAAGGATGAGGTATACAACCAGCAGGATGCAGAAGGATTCATCAACCTCTTCTCCCTGCCTCTCAAGATTCGCGCTATTCAGAAACAGACTGTCGAAGGAGGAGCAAAAGAACATGAAGCTTTGGAAAGGAAGGTTCTCAAAGGCGGCGACTTCATCCGCTGATGAGTTCAACGCATCCATAGAATTTGATCAGAGATTATACAAAGAGGACATCACCGGAAGCATCGCCCATGCAAAAATGCTGGCCAAACAGGGAATCATCCCGCAGGAAGATGCAGATCTTATTATCAAGACCCTGAAGGAAATCCTCGCAGATATAGAAGCCGGTAAAGTGGAGTTTACCATTGAATCGGAAGATATTCATATGAATATCGAAAGCATCCTGACCGAGAGGATCGGCGATGCAGGTAAAAAGCTCCATACCGCAAGGAGCAGGAACGATCAGATTGCAGTCGACATACGACTGTATCTGAAAAAAGAAATCGCAGAAATCGACCATATTATCGGTCAGCTTCTCGATGCCCTTGAAAAGCTGGCAAAAGAACATACCGATACCGTAATGCCCGGATACACACACCTTCAGAGAGCGCAGCCGGTCACTCTGGCATATCATCTGCTGGCATACTATCAGATGTTTTCCCGTGACCGCGAACGATTTGCCGATTGTCTGAAACGTGTGGACAGACTTCCTTTAGGAAGCGGTGCGCTGGCAGGCACCACTTACAATACCGATCGTGATTTCCTGGCAGAAGAGCTTGGTTTTGCTGAAGTTCTTCCAAACGGAATGGATGCAGTGGCTGACAGAGATTTTGCCATAGAATTTATAAATTGCTGTGCAGTAGCGATGATGCATCTGTCTCGGTTCTGCGAAGAACTGATTTTGTGGAGCTCGGTAGAATTCAGTTTCATTGAAATCGATGATTCTTTCTCTACCGGAAGCAGTATCATGCCTCAAAAAAAGAATCCGGATATGGCCGAACTGATTCGCGGTAAATCCGGACGCGTATACGGTGATTTGATGAGCCTTTTAACCATCTGTAAAGGTCTGCCGCTGGCATATAACAAGGATCTTCAGGAAGACAAGATTCCGGTATTCGATGCAGCTGACACACTGAAAGCATCCCTGAATATTTTCCGCGAAATGATTCTGACGATGGAAGTAAAAAAGGACAATATGGAAAGTGCTGCAAAGTACGGTTATATGAATGCCACCGATGCAGCTGACTATCTGGTTTCCAAGGGGATACCATTCCGTGACTGCCACGAGATTATCGGCAGGATTGTTCTTCACTGCATCAACAAGGGCATTGCCATAGAAGATATGAGCATGGATGAATTTAAAACTTTTTCTCCTGCCTTTGAAGAAGACATATATGAAAAAATCGATATCAGAAACTGCATAAAAGCTAAAAAATCAAAAGGTTCCACATCTTTTGAAAGCGTAAAACAGCAGCTTGCGGATATTGAGAAATAATAAAAAATCAAAAAGCCCCTATAGGGGCTTTTCAGACTGTAGACAAAAGCCCGGACTTAGAAATAAGGTATCGGGCTTTTTTCTATCTCCATTTACTTAATCCGCTCGTTTTACTCGGCCGGCTGATTGTTCTTTAAATACTCAATGCAGGCATCGATTGTCCCTTCCATTTTGTCATAGACAGCACGCATGAGGAAATTATAGAACACTTCCTGATTTTGTCCTTTAAGGCAATCCGCAACCATGGAGCAGTATGCATCGCGTTTCACCGGCATATTGATTGGGGTGAAGCCGTTTTCCATCAGATAATAGTTAAGTGCAAATACCGCAATCTCTCCATTGAAATCAGGAAACGGATAGATATCAATCAGCTTATTATGAATATACATAGCTTTAAGAATCACATTATTACCCGCCTCAGGACGGTAAACACGCTTCATGGCATCATCCAGCTTTTCCTCAACATCCAGGGAATATACCGGAACATGATTAAACGTATATACTACCGGATTGGTTTTGCGGAAATATCCATCCGCATCATCCGACAGAGTCCGATATGCACTGATCAAAAAATTCTTATCTATGTAATTACCCATATCCAGGCAGTTATCTGCCAGCTTTACCAACTTGCAGAAATTTTCAATAAACACATAATCTCCGAGAGGCAAATCCTTCTGCAATTCTCCGCCTAAGATTTTATCGATATCAATAGTTTGATGATCGGCATTGCGAATCACCATGGAAGCTTTAATCATATCCAGCTTGTTCACTTCTTTTACGGCTGATTTCAAAAGCCGGTCACGATCGAGAAGCTCGACCAATTTCTTTTTCATGCTGTAAAGCTTTTCTTGCATAAGTCTTCTTCTCCTATTATTTCAAAAAACCGATTCGCCCTAAAGAACCGGGATACTTGTATAATTCAACATCATCATATTCCTGATCAATCTTCCGCAATGCCGGCATTTTAGCCTTTATCTTTTCATACGGCATCGTCGGCATGAACACGATATCATACTTATGCTGGAATGTCAGCTGCAGGAAATCCAGAACTTCATCATCACTGAATCCCTCTTCCAGACTGACCGCTAAACGTATATGCATTTTCTTTCCCACCGCCTTGTTGATTCCATCGATAACGGGATGCAGCTCCAGGCCGTCATGAGATTTCTGATATCTTGTATAGTTGAATGTATTAACGTTAATCGTCACATCCGTAACACCGGACTTCTCTAATTCTTCAATTTTTTCGGCCAGATCCTGACCGTCTGTTACATATGTTTTTTTATTCTCACTCATCTTTAATCAAATCTTTCTTTTTATTTATATACAATTTATTGTACATAAAAATTCATAGCTAGTCAATGATACTTGTTTGTGATACACTATATTTATGAAAATTTTAGTAATCGGGGACACCCATGGACAACTGAACAAAATACGGGAAATATTCCCGAAACTAACCAATCTGGATCTTATCGCACACACCGGAGATCATCTTGAAGACGGGCGTGCATTGGAACGCGAATTCGGCATTCCTGTCACAGCAGTCAAGGGTAACTGCGACGGCAGCTACAGTGCAAATGACTTTGAAATCATTGAAAGTGACTACGGACGGATTCTGCTGACTCACGGACATATGCAGCACGTCAGTTATCGTCTGGACAACCTGTATTACAAGGCCATGGAAGAAAACTGCAAAGCAGTCATTTTTGGTCACACGCACAAGGCGCTGATTACAGAACATGACGGCATATTCATGGTCAATCCCGGCAGCCTTACACAGCCAAGGGACAACAGCGACGGTTCCTATGCCATCGTACGCACCTCACCGGACAGCTTCGATGCATCCATCGTTTATTATTCCACCATCATGGGCGGAAGCAATAAAAATAAACCTCGAACCGGATACATTCGCAGCCTCCTAAACTACAGCGACAGATTCTAACAATTATCAATGCCCCTGTATACAAAAAACAAATAGAAAGAAGCATCAATTTATGAATCAACAATTTTTATCCCGTTATACGATTTATACCGCAGGTATGATTATTTTAGCATGCGGAATCACTCTCAACACCAAGACGGATCTTGGTGTTTCTCCGCTGATTTCAATGCCGTTTGCCGTATCGAAAATCTGGCATCTCAACTTCGCTTTTCTGGCATTCCTGATGTATGCGGCATTCACTCTAATCGAGATTCTCCTGGAGGGAAAATCGAGAAAATGGACCGATTGGCTGCAGCTGCCGTTTTCCGTGGCATTCAGCCTGCTGCTGCAGTTTTTCGACACGGGTCTTGACATTCTTCTGCAAACTACGGGACTCCAAAATCCATCTTTTGCCGTACGTTTTATCATGCTCGGTGCAGCCGTTGTAATGACCGGAATCGGAGTATCCATGACCGTTAACATGAAGCTGATTCCGAATCCTGCAGACGGGCTGGCCAAAGTCGTGGGTGAACGATGCAGGCGCAATCTCGGCTTCGGAAAAAATCTTATCGATATCACCAGCGTAGCCATCACCTGCTGTATCGGCATACTGGCTGCCGGAAACATCATCGGTGTTGGAATCGGCACCCTTGCAGCCATGATCTGCGTCGGCCGCTGCATCTTTGCATTCAATTACTTTTTCCGCGAAAAAATACTTCAGGCTTCCGGCCTCACCGAAGCAGCTGCAATATCGTAGCGCATATAAATCAGTCCCTTTTCGAACTGATTCTGCATACTAAAAAACGGGCAGCTTCTGTCGTCTCTCGACGCAGGCACTGCCCGTTTTGTCATCCCATAATTTTATTAAACCATCAGTGTCTTGATAATCAGAATGATAAACAAGATTACATATGCTGCAGTTACTGCCAGCAGGGCAATTTTGATAATCTCCGTAATCTTTTCCAGTTTATCGCCGTAGCGCAGACGGCTTCTGCCGTATTTTTTAACGCTTCTGCCTATCAGTATCAGCAGTACAACCCCGAATATCAAACCTAGAATAAGTATTAACATTACAGTTACAACCTTTCGATGTTATTATTTCTTCCCTGCACCCTATGTACCTGTTAATCATATCAAAAAAATGTGTTGATTTCCAGCAAAAAATCAAATTTCTTTTCGATATTGGAATTCAGCCTAGTCCAGAGCTTTATAATCCAGTTTCGTACCCGCCTGCTTCAGACGAATCGCCTTCAGAAATGCCCATGCGGTATCCATACACGTCATAACGGAAATGCCTCGCTCAATAGCCTTTCTTCTTACCGGGAAGGTATCTGTTTCCTTACGGTTTGCCACAACCGGCAGATTGATTACCATAGCCAGTTTTTCATCACTGTCGGTACTATGGTTCATAATCCACTTCTGTGCCGTATCATAATCCATCTTTTCCGCCGGAAGATCGTGAGCCTTGAAAAAGTCCATCGTATCGTCCGTAACGTACATTTTGAAGCCTGCATCTATATAGTCGCTGAGGATGTCAGCCGTATACTGATTCTGTTCAGAATTTTTCAGTGTGACAAAAATATTCCCCTCCGTAGGAATGTTCATACCGGCACCCAAAAAGCCTTTATAAAGTGCCTTGTCAAGCTCTTTGTCGATGCCCAGAACCTCGCCTGTCGACTTCATTTCAGGCCCCAGAGCGATATCCATATCCGTCAGTTTTGCACTGGAGAATACCGGTACTTTAACGGCATATTCTTCACTTCTCTTATACAGCCCTGTTCCGTATTCACTTTCAGAAAGTTTGTGTCCCAGCATCGCAGCAACGGCCAATTTTACCATCGGTACACGAGTCACCTTGCTGAGAATCGGCACAGTACGGGATGCACGCGGATTTACTTCGATAACGTAAATCTTGTTCCCATCGTAAGCGTACTGGATATTCACCAAACCAACTACGTCAAGAGCCTTTGCAATGCGCTTTGTATAATCTACGAGAGTCGCTTCAACATCCTCTGAAAGAGAATAGTCCGGATATACCGAAATGCTGTCTCCGGAGTGAACGCCTGCCCGCTCGATATGTTCCATAATTCCCGGAATCAGGATATCTTCACCGTCCGCTATAGCATCGACTTCAATCTCTTTGCCGCGGATATACTGGTCTATGAGAACCGGATGCTCTGTGGAAAGCGATACTGCTTCTTTCAGGTAGCGCGTAAGTTCTGTATCGTTGTAAACGACCTGCATTGCACGTCCGCCTATAACGTATGAAGGACGTACTACAAGAGGATATCCAAGTCTTCTTACCGCTTCAAAGGCCTCGTCTTCATTCGTAACGGCAAGTCCCTCCGGTACTGCTATATGAAGTGAATCCAGCAGCTCGCAGAACTTTTCGCGATCTTCCGCCAAGTCGATGTTATGATATGCGGTTCCCAAAATATTGATACTCCGGCTATTCAGTTTTTCTGCCAGGTTCAGTGAAGTCTGTCCGCCGAACTGCAGAATTACACCGTAAGGCCGCTCTCTCTTGATTACATTCATGACATCATCGATGTTGAGTGACTCGAAATACAGTTTATCGGATGTATCAAAGTCAGTGCTTACCGTTTCCGGATTGTTATTTATGATGATGGCTTCATAGCCCAGTTCTTTGATGGCCCATACACCCTGTACGCAGCAATAATCAAACTCTATGCCCTGTCCGATTCTGATAGGACCCGAACCGATAACCAGGATTTTCTTTTCATGGCTCGGTACACTTTCATCTTCTTCATCATAACAGGAGTAATAGTACGGTGTTGCCGCATCAAACTCACCGCCGCATGTATCAACCATCTTATATACCGGATAAATGTCATTATAAACACGAATATCCTGCAGGATATCTTTTGAAATACCGGACAGCTCAGTGATGTCACTGTCAGTAAATCCTCTGTATTCTGCTTCGTAAACAAGTTCTTTAGTGAGCGGTCCGTTCCGCAGCTGACGCTCCATATCGATAAGTCCCTGAATTTTATTGAGGAACCAACGATCTATTTTAAGCAGCCGGTAAAGTTCTTCCACGTCCATCAGTTCTCTGCGCATTACTTCTGCGATACAGAAGATACGCTCATCGTCGCAGGCTTTCAGCTTCTTTATAAGATCCTCGTCATTCAAGTTTGAAACGAATGGAATGTGCAGTCCATCGCACTTGATCTCAATAGATGTCAAAGCTTTCAGCAGCGCGCTTTCAAATGTTCTGCAGATGGACATCACTTCTCCTGTTGCCTTCATCTGTGTCCCCAGCTGTCTGGATGCGGTTCGGAATTTGTCAAACGGCCACTTCGGGAACTTTACGACAACATAGTCGAGCACCGGCTCGAAGCATGCACTCGTAGTCTGTGTTACATAGTTGGAAAGCTCATCCAGGTTGTAACCGAGCGCAATTTTAGCTGATATTTTAGCAATCGGATAACCTGCCGCCTTGGATGCCAAAGCCGAAGAACGGCTTACACGCGGATTTACCTCGATTACAATATATTTTCCCGTATCGGGATCCAGTGCAAACTGCACATTGCAGCCGCCCTTGATTCCCAGGCTGCGAATGATTTTAATGGATGCATTGCGAAGCATCTGATATTCCGCATCACGCAGCGTCTGAGTCGGTGCAACGACAATACTGTCCCCTGTGTGAACTCCTACCGGATCCAAATTTTCCATACTGCATATAATGATGCAGTTATCCCTGCCGTCGCGGATTACCTCATACTCGATTTCTTTCCATCCCGCCACGGATTTCTCCAGCAGAATCTGACCGATTGCACTGTTTTCCATGCCTTTGTAGCAAAGTGCTTCAAGCTGCTCCATATTCTCCGCGATACCGCCGCCTGTTCCGCCCAGTGTGTATGCCGGGCGAATGATTACCGGAAATCCTTCTTTTTCTACGAAGTCATAGCATTCCTCCATGGAAGTTGCGATAATGCTGCTTGGAATCGGTTCACCGATTTCCTGCATCAGCATTTTGAATTCTTCTCTGTCCTCCGCCTTCTTTATGCTTTCACGATTTACGCCCAGAAGTTCCGTGCCGTACTTCTTCAAAATACCCTTATGATCCAGTTCCATGGCCAGATTCAGGCCGGTCTGTCCTCCAAAGCCTGCCAGAATACCATCCGGACGTTCTTTGTCAAGGATCTGTTCCAGCGCCTCTTCAGTCAGAGGTTCCATATATACTTTATCTGCGATTCCCTTGTCAGTCATGATGGTTGCAGGGTTGCTGTTGACCAGAATCGTTTCGATACCTTCCTCACGAATTGCCTTGCAGGCCTGTGTTCCGGCATAGTCAAACTCCGCTGCCTGTCCGATTACAATCGGACCCGATCCGATGATCAGAATTTTTTTCAGTGATGTTTTCTTAGGCATTTTCCCTGTCCCCCTTCATTCTGTTGATAAACTTGTCAAACAAATATGCGTTGTCATCCGGTCCCGGGGATGCTTCCGGGTGAAACTGGACGGAGAAAATAGGAAGATCACGATGCTCCATACCCTCCACGGTTCCGTCATTCAGATTTAAGTGAGTAACTTCCATTCCTTTCAGAATGATGCTCTCATGCTGCACAGCATATCCATGGTTCTGTGAAGTGATATAAGAACGCTTCGTTTCCTTATCGTATACTCCGTGGTTTCCTCCTCTGTGTCCATACTTCAGTTTATATGTCTTGCCGCCCAGTGCCAGTGCCAAAATCTGATGCCCCATGCAGATACCGAACATCGGAATTTCACTGGTTCTGATCAGCTCATGTACTTCCTCTATGGCTTCTTTTGCTTCTTCCGGGTCTCCCGGACCGTTGGTCAAGAAGATTCCTTCCGGCTTCTCCTGCAAAATTTCCGCCGCAGGCGTTCCGTATGGGTATACGGTCAGTCTGCAGTTTCTTGCCTGCAGGCAGCGCAGGATATTGCTCTTTACGCCAAAGTCCAAAACCGCTACGTCATATGGCTTCTCATCAGTATCCGCAGTCGATTCCAGAACGTACTTTTCTTTTGTGGAAACTTCCTTCATCCAGTCACCGCGCAATTCAGCCTCACTGCAGATTCTCTTAGCCTCTGCGGTTGAAATTTCTTCAGTGCTGATAAGACATTTCACCGTTCCAAACTTTCTGATCTTTTTCGTAATTTTTCTCGTATCAATTCCGAACACACCCGGCACATTCTGCTCTCTGAGCCATTGATCCAGGTTCTTAACGCTGTTGCTGTTAGACGGCATATCACACAAGTCCTTGATCACTAAGCCGAATGCGTGAATTCCGTCTGATTCATTGTCAATATCACTGATCCCATAATTTCCGATCAGCGGATAGGTCATCGTAATAATCTGGCCCTTATATGACGGGTCCGTCAGGATTTTCTGATAACCTGTCATGGAAGTATTGAAAACCAGTTCTCCCACGGCCGTACCTCGTGCACCGAAGCCGCGGCCTTTAAACACCGTTCCGTCTTCCAGATAAATCAAACCTTCCATTTCTTCGATCGTTTTTACCATAATTTTCTCCATCATCTTATTCTACACAGTGAATAAGCGACATCACTGCCGCTTTGTTATAAATAATTATACACGAAAGCAAATGTTTATGCAAGCATTTGTTCTGTCCTACTTATACCGTATTTGAGAATTTCTCATCCGCTTCTTGATGTTCTTTCACCGTATCTGCGTTCATATAGACCGATGCGCCTGTGGCTAAAAGTTTTCCTGTCTGCTCACTGTATGCCTCACAGGTGAGCTGTATGATACGCCGTCCCGAAGCGACAGCCTTTGCAGTAACCAGCATCCGATCACCCACCTTGACGGGTCGAACAAACTTCACATCCAAGCTGATGGTCGGTGCATAGTTTTTGCCCGCAAAAAAACGGGCCAATGCAGCAATCGTAATATCGAATGCCGTGCATATGATCCCGCCGTGAAGATGTCCTGCCCGATTTGCCTGCCATGGCTGAACGGGGAAAGCAAAGGTAATGGTTTTATCAGCAAATGAACAGCCGGCATCATCCGCCTGCATCATGCCATTAATCAAACCTTTCTGCTGTATATTGTTTTCCTGCAGCGTTTTAGCCACATGAGCTTCCAGCTTTTGCTGCCCGCCGGATATTCGACCCACCATAAGCCGTTCCTCCCTTTTTATATGATACTACAAATTCAGCTGACAATCAAATCAAAAAAGAGATGGAACACGAAATCCCATCTCTTTTTAATTCCTTATTTGTCTGCATAGACGATTCTGCCTTCACGTCTCTCCGCCGGTTTTGGAAGTTCACAGTCCGCATACCCCAGAGCCAACGCTCCGACGCCTGCAAAGTTTTCCGGAATTCCCCATTTTTTCATAAGAGCTTTTCCCTCCTCCGTTTCAAACATCTGACGTTCTCTGTGAATCCATCTTGATGCCAAACCGATTGAATGTGCTGCCAGCATCATAGTATCCAGTACGCAGCTCGCATCTTCTATATACGTCGTTCTGTCCGTCGGTGCCAGCACCAGGATTACCGTCGGTGCATCGTAATACGGATTGCTCGTCGCATTCATCACAGCTGCATTCATCCGAACAATCTGAGCCATGGTATCTTTATCCTGTACCACAACCATAACCGGGCTCTGCATTCCCATACCGGACGGCGCATACAGCCCGGCAGCCAGAACCGTATTCAGCTCTTCATCCGTAATCTGCTGATCCTTATACTGCTTAATGGATCTTCTTGTGATTATATTCTTAATTACTTCGTTTGTCATTTGAATCTCTCCCTTCATTTTCTCCTTTTTATTTTACTCTTTACCCGATAAAATTGTCAAACATTTCTATGCGCTTTTTCTGCGAGCGTTTTCAATTTCCACGCGGTGCACCAGAGCCACAATCAGAATCGTCCCTGCAGCCGAAACTATCGAGCCTGCCATCAGCAGTATATGCGCAGTATAAAGATCCAGTATCACACCTCCTACCACACTTCCGATGACATTTCCCAGGGTAAGCGCCACAGTAAATATTGCCTGTCCCCGTAAAGCCTCTCCCTTTTCCATAATGTGATCGGTAAAGCTGACGATGGCCGGAAAGAGCAACCCATATCCCAGAACCTGGCAAAGCTGGGCCAGGTAAAATGTCATCATGGTTCCCGCAAAGTACATTATAACGATTTTCAATGAGAAGAACACAGCGGAAACTCTCAGCAGAAACGCATAGGAAAAATGATTTTTCAGCTTGTTAAATCCCAGCATTGTCGGCATTTCAAAAATGCTCAGTAAAAAAATGATGATTCCCATGTTTTCAGTGCTGCCTCCAATGCTCTGCACAATCTGCAAAGCGAAGTTTTCAACAATTACATTTCCAAAAAACAGTCCGATAATTCCAACGCTCATCACTACAAAAATCTTGTTGCGGCGAATAAACTCCGGCATACCGATCTGCACTTCTTCTGCAGGGTCATTCGTACGCTCTTTTGAAATTGCTTTCATCTGAATCTCTGATGAAACCATCGCATTCTTGTAATGATAGTCGGTTCTGAAAATAACCAATGCCATCAGCACCAAGAGGAAGAGAGCCGCATACAGCACAACATCCGAATTGAACCACGCTATAAAATACCCCATTGCAAAACACATAAGCCCGGCCGCCAGCGAACCCATGCTCCTGCCTGCTCCGTAGCTGACCTGATAGCCCGTCTCCTCCAGCGTAAAACTGAGAGCATTAACGAAAGGATGCATAGTTGTATGAATTACGATAAGCCCAATGTATGCGATAGTTAAAGCTATGGATTTTTCTCCGATGAAAAGCACCAGCAGCACGGCCAATATAAGTGCAAAAATCAGTATCTTAATCATTTTAATATCAGTCAAACTGCTTACTCGATCCGTAATGTGAGCGATAATCGTCTCCATCAAAATCGCAAGCAGAGAGCCCACTGCTATTATCACTCCAATGGAAAAATTGGAGTATTCCTTTTCTAAAAGGATTGCCGAAACGAATACTCCGGCAGGGCAATACAGCATCCAGAAAAAAGCCTGTATCAATGCATAATCAATGTTTAAAAGTCGTTTCATTCTCTTTTCCCCCGGTTAAAATGAAATTCTTTGTTAAACGTCCTCAATTTTCGTTACGTATTATTATAAGCATTAAGTTTACTCTATATCAACAGGAAAATTAAAAATTCATCAAAAAACAAAATTTTCTTTGACATCATTACGCCTATTGGTGTATAATTATTTATGTTGCAAACTGAATAAGCGCCATTAGCTCAATTGGATAGAGTAACGCACTACGAATGCGGAGGTTTGGGGTTCGAGTCCCTAATGGCGCGCCAATAAAAAAGATTTTTCGTTAGAAAAATCTTTTTTGGTTCTGTAAAAAATGTTGGGGTGGTGATTACCTTAATACATTTCAGACCCTTTCCCTTTTTTGCTTAAGTCCCTAATCACTGTTTTTTAATTTTTTTCTTTCATGCGTAAGCAGATTTGCCAGAATCAAAAACAGCAGAATAACAATCAAGGTTACATATCGGGTTGAAAACATATATCCAAATAACGCAATTAATATCTGGGATGGGGCAGCAAATGCAATAAACAACCCTAATAACAGATGAAACACACATATAGCTGCTGAAAGCCATTTATATGATGGAAGTTCTTTAATTATACGGCTGTGCAGCACTAGCATAATCTGCAGAAACAGAGCTGCAAGCAAGCCCGAAATCAAAATCCACATATAAAAATTACTCATCCCCTCTATGTTTTCATTGATATAATCCAGCCACCTGTCTAATAATTTTGAAATCCAAAAACCTATGGGAAATATCAAAAAGTAAGCTGCTGAATAGCACACTCCTTTGTTTAAGAACATTTTTCTATACCCCCCTCCGGCTTTTAAATCATAGAGCCATAAAATGCTGTTTGCTTACTTAATGTAAGTATAATCTGAAAATTCAGGGAAGTCAACGACATGTATTAAACTGTAGAGGTGACTGTTATGAATATCAGTTGTAATCGAACAAAGGACTGCCGCATTAGAGCGGCAGTCCCTTTGATTTTTACTGCGGAAAAATGTCAATGATTTCTTCCGAAGCAACTGCGTCTGCAATTAACTTCTCACAATCCAGTCTGCTTTCCGACGCCAGAATTCTATCAAGTTTCGGTTTTGTCACCGGATGTTTCGGCAGAAATACCGTACAGCAATCCTCGTACGGCCGGATCGATGTTTCATACGTGCCGATTTCCTGTGCTTTATCCATGATATCAACCTTATCCATAGCAATTAAAGGACGCATTACCGGCAAAGACACCGACTGATCCGTTACCACCAGTGCTTCCGCCGTCTGACTCGCTACCTGTCCAAGATTTTCTCCCGTAATCAACATACCGCATCCGGTGTTTTTTGCGATTTCCTGTGCGATCCGCATCATGAACCGGCGCACCAGAATCGTCGTTTCTTCCTCCGGGCAATTTGCAACAATCTGTTCCTGAATCGGCAGCAGATTGATTACGTGCATCTTAAATCTGCCGCAATATGTTGCCACGATAGATGCTAAATCTTCCACCTTCTCCTGCGCGCGCTGACTGGTGTACGGAAATGAATGGAAATGAACAGCTTCAATCATCATGCCGCGCTTTGCCATCATCCAGGTGGCAACCGGAGAATCAATCCCGCCGGACAGCAAAGAAAGTCCCTTACCGTTGGTCCCAAGCGGCAGCCCGCCGAACCCCGCAATCTTATCCTGATAAATATACGATTTATCATGCCGAACATCCACGAACAGCAGGCAATCCGGGTGATGCACATCCACCTTAAGAACTTTACAGCCCTTTAATACAACAGCTCCTATCTGCCTGCCGATTTCCGGTGACTTGACCGGGAAATTTTTATCCGCTCTCTTGGCTTCAACTTTAAAGGTCTTAACGCCCCTCTCATCAATAGCCTCCAGCATATACTTTACAGCCGCCTCACCTATGGATTCCATAGTGCTTTCACACTCAACGGCCGGACTGATTGACGCTACTCCGAATACCTTGGAAATTTCATGTATAATCTCCTGCTTATCCAAAGCTCCGTCCGCCCGCACAAAAATCAATCCCTCATGTCTCTTCACACTGATGCCGTCGAATTTTTTCAATAATTTCTTAATGCGCTCCACCAGCATACGCTCAAAATACGGTTTATTCATGCCCTTCAAAGCCACTTCTCCGCAGCGCACAATAAAAATATGTTCTTTCTTCGTATCCATACGTCAATCTTCTCCCTTATATTCTACCGATTATTTCTGCAAATTCCGCTCCGCAGCTATCTGAAGCTTCCCAGTTTGCGGAATCGCTTCACAGCTGCAGTCACCTTATCCACAACGATTTCCATCTCGTCAATTTCATTAAATCTGCCGAAACTGAACCGCAGTGCACCTTCGATTTCCTTATCTTTTAATCCCATGGCTCCCAGCACATGGCTCTGTCCTTTTTTATTGGACGAACATGCCGATCCGGTCGATACATAGATGCCGTCCTGCTCCAGCGTATGCAGCAGCACTTCACCCCGCGTCCCCAGGAATGAAATATTCAGAATCGAACCGCAGCATTCACCGGTCTGCATACCATCCTCCTCCACACTGTTGATTCGAAGATCCGTTAAGTTGTCTTTAAGACCCGAAAGCAATGCACGGCGCATCACCGAAATACGCTTACATTCCTCATCGCGATTCTTTGCAGAAAGCTCTGCAGCCGTGCCGAAGCCCGCAATTGCAGGAACGTTTTCCGTACCCGAGCGATTACCGCCTTCTTGACCTCCGCCCTCAATCAGTGCCGGCAAATGGATTCCTTTTCTTACAAACAGCGCACCTGCTCCCTTCGGTCCATGAATCTTATGGCTGCTGACGGAAATCAAATCCGCACTTTCCGGAAGCTGCAATTTTCCGAAGCTCTGTACCGCATCGCAGTGAAACCATCCCGGAGCACCTTTTTTCTTCATCAGATCCTTTACCGTATCCACCGGCATTATGGTTCCCGTTTCATTATTGACATGCATCATGCTCACCAGAATCGTATTCTCATCAATGGCGTTTTCAAGCTGATTCAAATCCAGCCTGCACTTATCGTCAACACCGATATAAACCACCTCATAGCCATCCTGCTCCAGGCACCGGCAGCATTCCAGCACAGCCGGATGCTCTACCGCTGAGGTGATGATTTTATTTCCTCTCCGCCGCAGCGCTCTGGCAGCACCAAAAATCGCCGTATTATCCGCTTCCGTACCTCCCGATGTGAAAATCAAAGTTCCGCTGCCTGCGCACACTGCCTGCTCCACCTGTTTTCTGGCATGTTTAACCGCCTTCTCACTATCCAGACCCAGTTGATACATGGACGACGGATTGCCGAAGTACTCTTCCATGTATTTCACCATCGTCTCCGTCACCTGAGGATATTGTTTTGTCGTTGCACTGTTATCAATATATATCATATTTTTCTTCCTTCTGGTAAAAAAGGCGGATCCGAAAATCCGCCTTTTTTGAATTATTTTGCATAATCAACCGCTCTTGTTTCTCTGACGACATTAACCTTAATCTGTCCCGGATACTCAAGTTCCGATTCAATCTTCTTGGAAATGTCACGCGCCAGAAGTACAATCTCATCGTCGCTCACCTCATCCGGCTTTGCAATAATACGAATCTCTCTTCCTGCCTGAATTGCAAAAGACTTGTCAACGCCCTCCGTTGTGTTTGCAATTTCTTCCAGCTTCTGCAGACGTTTGATGTAAGATTCCAGCGTTTCTCTTCTGGCTCCCGGTCTTGCCGCAGAAAGTGCGTCCGCCGCTGCGATGAGAACCGCTTCAACGGATTTCGGTTCATAGTCGCCGTGATGCGCCGCCATACCGTTGATAACCGCTTCGGATTCTTTGTACTTACGCAGCACCTCGATACCGATATCAACATGTGTACCCTCTCGTTCGTGATCCAATGCTTTACCGATATCATGCAGCAATCCGGCTCTCTTTGCCAAAGTTACATCCAGACCCAATTCGCCTGCCATCAAACCTGCCAGCTGTGCCACCTCTACGGAATGCTTCAATACATTCTGTCCGTATGATGTTCTGTATTTCAGACGTCCAAGCAGTTTTACCAATTCCGGATGAAGGTTGTGAATACCGACATCAAACGTTGCCTGTTCGCCTTCCTCCTTAATGATGGCTTTTACTTCACGCTCGGATTTTTCAACCATTTCCTCAATGCGCGCCGGATGGATTCTGCCGTCTACAATCAGTTTTTCAAGAGATAATCTTGCAATTTCTCTTCTTACCGGATCAAAACCGGACAGGATAACAGCTTCCGGTGTATCGTCTATAATCAAATCAATGCCTGTCAGCGTCTCGATCGCACGAATATTACGACCTTCACGACCTATAATCCGGCCTTTCATCTCATCATTCGGAAGCGGTACAACGGAAACGGTGGATTCTGCCACATGATCGGCTGCGCACCGCTGAATCGCTCCTGAAATTATCTCTTTTGCCTTCTTTTCTGCATCTTCCTTTGCTTTGCTTTCAATTTCTTTATAGAGGGCTGCAGCTTCACCGCGAGCTTCCTTTTCTACCTTCTGCAGGATAATTTCACGTGCATGTTCTGTGGAATAACCGGAAATTTTTTCGAGTTCATCCAACTGCTTTTTCAATGCCTTGTCCATTTCCTGCTGCTTATTTGTTATGCTCTTTTCTTTATTAGTGATGCTTTCTTCCTTCTTTTCAATATTTTCAAGTTTTTTATCAATGGACTCCTCTTTCTGGATTAATCTGCGTTCGGATTTCTGAATTTCATTTCTCCGCTCGCGGATCTCCTTGTCCAGTTCATTTCTCTGCCGATGCGCCTCCTCCTTGGCCTCCAGCACCAATTCCTTCTTCACGGTTTCTGCCCTGTTTTCCGCATCGAGGATCAGATTCTTTGCCTTTTGCTCTGCGTTGCCGATAGTTTTTTCGCCGATTGATTTACGCAGTATATATCCAACCAGTATGCCTATGACAAGCATAACCAGTCCTATGACTATCGCTATAATATTTGCCATTCGGTCTCCTCCTTTTCTTTTATTTTTTCAAGTTTTCATTTCAGTCTTGTTTTCCATTTCTCATTTCCAGGTTTTAGCCTTAAATCCAGGTTACTTGTAAATATCAAAACATTACTCAAACAGTAATAATATCTTATTAAAAGCATACAATGGTATTATAGACTTTTTCAGCTACCTCGTCAAGAAAATGGAGCGAGTCAACCAATGAACAATTTCTGTAAAATTTTGTACAATAAAACGGCACTTTCAGGTTTTTATAAAAAACTCCGTGCCGTTTCCGATTCTTATGCATGTTTTTTACTCCGGCTACTGCGCCAGAATACGATATGCGATGTCTTGAAAATTTTCTTCTATATATGTACCTTTTTTACATACAATCGGTATACCTTTATTTGTGGAAATATGAATGTTATCGTCATCCTGAATAATTCCGGCAATCTGTCCTTTGAACATGTTGGCTATTACACTCAGGCTCGGTATCATTCCGGTTCGCATAAGATCCACCCGAACTTTATTGATTATAATATATGTACTCGTGATGCCATGATCCATGAGATACCGCTCCGTCACATCCGCATCCCTCAGCGATGCCATTTCCGGCTCTGTAACCAGTACCGCTTTTTCCGCCGGCGCCAGTGCCACATCGAACAAATCATTGATGCCTGCCGGGCAGTCGATGATAATATAGTCAAAATAACGTTTAAGCTTATTGCAGAGGACCTCCATGTGAAGCGGCGTAATGTCCCGGTCGTCTCTTCGCGGTGAAGCCGCCATAAAATACAGGTTCTCAAACCCCGTCACCTTTATCATCGCTTTTTTAATCCGACAGATTCCCGACATCACGTCCATAATATTATAAACAACCTTGTTCTCCATCCCCAGATACAGATCCATATTTCTAAGTCCCATATCCATATCCAAAAGTATAGTCTTATATCCTTTTTCCGCCAACAATGCTCCTAAATTTACCGAAAACATCGTCTTGCCGGTACCGCCCTTACCTGATGAAACTAAAATCGCCTTTCCCATTTTTTGCCTTTCCTGTATTTGTTTGTATTTTCTGCGGTTAGTGCCGCATTAAAATTTCATATTCCCTTTTAGTTTGCCTATAATTTCATTCAAAGTCAAGACCCTATCACTCCGATTCCTAATTTTTTCTTCCAAATGGATTTGTTTTCTTGAGTTCTCGCCTAAATCATGCCTCTCGCTTTCATGCTTACATAATTGCCATCACCGATTACAATGTGATCCAGAACCGGTATTCCCAGAATTTCCCCCGCCTCCATTAAGCGAAGGGTTGTCTTTATATCCGTTTCACTGGGCTCCGGATCACCGGATGGATGATTGTGTAAAAAGACAACGGAGCCTGCACTGCGCCGAACAGCATCAACAAATACCTCCCGCGGATGAGTGGTGCTGGAACAAAGGTCACCGACTGAGATTTTTGCTTCTTCTATAATCTCTCCCTTTGCATTGAGCATTAGGCTCACAAAATGTTCCTTTTTATAATACCTCATCCGCTCCATAAAAATTTCAGCGATATCATGCGCGCTGCTTATGCGAATACGCTTTGCAGCGGGTCTGGATGCAATTCGCTTTCCAAGCTCTACCGCAGCTAAAATCTCGCAGGCTTTCGCTATTCCTATCCCGCGAATACCGGCCAGTTCCTCAGGTCTGCATTCCGCCAGAAATCCGATTCCCTCCGAACTTACCGTCATCAATTCAGAAGCCAGTTCCAATGCCGACCTATCCTTCGTTCCGCTTCTCAAAAGAATGGCCAATATCTCTGTAGTTGAAAGGCTTTCCTTGCCCGCGCGCAAAAGTTTTTCACGAGGCCGCTCTTCCGTCGGCAATTGTCTCATATTCATCAATTTCGTCCCCCTTTTTGACATGAATCCCAAAGCATCAATCTCCTGTATATTTTACCATATTATCCCATATATTCCAAGTATTTTAAACAGCTCGGTGATTGTTTCATAAAAAAACCCCGCTGCATTTCCTCCATGCAGCGGAGTTTCGATTCATTTATCTATTTCCTATTTCAGGCTGTGGAGGAACAGACCGCTTCCCAGTTTCGGTTCGAACCAAGTGGATTTCGGCGGCATAACCATGTTGTTGTCAGCCACGCAAAGCAGATCTTCCACATCTACCGGATATACGGCAAACGCCACTTCCATATCGTCATTTACTCTCTTTTCCAGCTCTTCCAGCCCACGGATTCCACCGACAAAATCTATACGCTTGTCAGTACGCGGATCTTCGATTCCCAAAATCGGGTGAAGCAGGTTGTTCTGCAGAACAGCAACATCCAAAGATTCCGTTACGTGATCCGGTATTATGGAATCCTTAGCAGTCAGTTTATACCATTTGCCGTCCAGGAACATGGAGAATATATGCTTTCCTTCCGGATGATAAATCTCACTGCCTTCTTCTTCCACATCAAATCCGGCTTCTTTAATTTTCCCCAGAAATTCTTCTTTGGAATTGCCATTGAGATCCTTTACAACTCTGTTATAATCAAAGATTTTTAAATCGTTATCCGGGAAAATAACCGCCATAAAGAAGTTAAATTCTTCATCGCCGGTGTAATCCGGGTGCTCTTCTCTTCTCTTCAGTCCCACCTTGCATGCAGAAGCACTTCTGTGATGTCCATCGGCTATATACAATGCCGGAATTTCACCGAACAGATCAGTCAGGCTTGCAATAATTTCAGAATCGTTCACAACCCACAATGTATGCTGAATGCCGTCATCCGATGTGATGTCGTATTCCGGATCGTGATTTGCCGCAAAACCTTCCACTATAGTCCGTATTCTCTTGTCATCGCGATATGTCAGGAATACCGGTTCCGTATCGGCATCACAAACATCAAAATGATTTATTCTGTCGATTTCTTTTTCGACACGCGTAAATTCATGCTTTTTAATAATATTGTTCTGGTATTCGTCTACCGCAACACAGCCAACGATTCCTGTCTGCGCACGTCCATCCATAATCTGACGGTAGATATACAGTGCAGGCTTGTTTTCCTGTACAAATATGCCGTTTTCCAGGCGTTCGGCAATATTGTCTCTCGCCTTTTCATAAACGGATTTGTCGTAAGCATTTTCCTGCTCCGGCAAGTCAATCTCCGCTCTGCAGATGTGAAGAAAGCTGTACGGATTTCCTTCCGCCATCTCAGCCGCTTCCTTGCGGTTCATAACATCATACGGAAGGGAAATCACCTTATCCGCATACTTTGCATCCGGCCGAATAGCCTTAAAGGGTTTTACTGTAGCCATTTACTTAATCTCCTTTAATACACGTTCAATAACTTCATCTATCGATAATCCTGTGGTATCGATCTCCACTGCATCCTCAGCCTTTCTGAGGGGATTCAGTGCCCTTGTCATATCATCGTGGTCACGCTTTTCAATATCACAAAGAACCTCATCAAAACTAACTTTCTGTCCCTTTGCAGTCAATTCTTCAAAACGCCTTTCAGCCCTCTCTTTAGCTGATGCCGTCAGAAAAATCTTATACTCCGCATCTTTAAATACATTGGTACCGATATCTCTGCCATCCATGATTACGCTCTTTCGCATACCCATATTTCTCTGAATTTCCACCAGTTTTTCCCGCACTTCGGGGATTGCGGAATAAATCGATGCAGCCTTCGAAATTTCCGGCGTTCGAATTTTATCATTGACCACCACACCATCCAGTACTGTATCGCCATTAATAAAGTCGATATCCGTATTATCCAGGAGCTTTCTAATCGCATCTCGATCTTCCGGCAAAACGCCCTGCATGCTCGCTTTATATCCCACGGCGCGATACATCGCTCCCGTATCTACATAGTCAATTCCCAGTTTTTTTGCTGCTGCCTTGGCGATTGTGCTCTTGCCCGCTCCGCTAGGTCCATCAACCGCAACTTTAAAAATGTCTTTCATACTATTATTTTCCCTTATTTATCTTTTTTCTTATTGGTCAGTAATTTCTCTATTTCTGCCACAAATGTATTTATATCGGTGAACTGCCTGTACACCGACGCAAAACGAACGTAAGCCACTTCATCCAAATCCTTGAGCCGCTCCATTACCAGTTCTCCGATGAAGGTACTATCCACTTCCTTCTCCATCATATTATTCAAACCGCGCTCTATTTCATCTACGATTTTTTCCATATCTGCAATGGATACCGGACGTTTTTCACAAGCACGTATAATTCCGTTCAAAAGCTTGTTCCTATCAAATGCCTCTCTGCGGCCATCTTTTTTGATTACCATAAGAATCATTTCCTCTACCTTCTCGTAGGTTGTGAATCTTCTGCCGCAGGATTCGCACTCCCTTCTTCTGCGGATGGCATGTCCATCTTCAGTATGCCTGGAATCGATGACCCGGCTCTCTTCGTTTTCACAATACGGACATTTCATCTTGAACCTCCTTGATTTGTCATTCTGAAAAAATGACACTGACGCACCCCGGGCGTCCTTCTGCAAATGCAGCAACTCCTATTCTTATTGTACTACATCTCGTATGATTTGCCAATAATATTCCTAAATCAATCAAATATCTGCCCCACATCATCAAGCCCTGTATTTACTCCACACGCAAAGAAGCCGGAAAATATTTCCGGCTTCTTTGTTATATTTCAGTATGTTTTATTTCTGCACTCAATTATTTCTTTTCCTTTGGTGCAAATTCACGAATTTCTCCGGCATTGAGACGGTTAAAGTAGCTCTTCGTCTCTGCCACGATAACGCCGCTCAGTGCAAGCAAAGCTATCAGGTTAGGAATTGCCATGAATGCATTGAATATATCTGCTATAGTCCATACAGCCGATACCGTCAAGAACGGTCCGATAAGAACTGCTGCGATATAAATCCATCTGTATACCATAACAGCCTTCATGTTGTCTGTCAGATATTCCAGTGATCTTTCTGCGTAATAATCCCAGCCAAGGATTGTCGTGAACGCGAAGAATGCCAGCGCTGCCATCAGCACGAAAGCGCCAACGGAATACGCCCACGGAAGTCCGTTTCCGAAAGCTGCAGCCGTAACTTCAACGCCTTCGAGTCCGTTTGCAACCGAATATTCATACGCTCCTGAAGTCATAACAGTCAGACCGGTAAGCGTACATATGCAGATTGTATCTACGAACGTACCCGTCATCGTTACCAGTCCCTGTCTTACCGGCTCTTTTGTCTGAGCCGCCGCAGCTGCGATAGGCGCACTTCCTAAACCGGATTCATTGGAGAATATACCTCTTGCAACACCTTTCTGCATTGCAATCAGCATAGCTCCTATAGCACCGCCGCCGACTGCCTTGAGTCCGAATGCACTCTGGATGATTTCACTGAGAGCGTGAGGAATTCTGTCATGATTGTAAATTACAACTGCCAGACAAATTATAACGTATGCGATAGCCATAAACGGAACTACTATCGAAGAAACCTTTGCTATTCTCTGGATTCCTCCGATAATAACCATTGCAGCCAGAACCGTAACAACAACGGCTGCTGCAATTGTAGCCCATGAATACTCGTTGCCGAACATTGAAACCATGTACTGGTCATCAGGGTCAAAGAATGACTTTGCAGCAGAAGCGATACCATTTACCTGTGTGATGGTTCCGATACCCAATGCACCTGCACAGCAGGCGAAGAATGCAAAGAGTTTGCCGAGCCATTTCCACTTCTTGCCCATTCCGTTTTCTATATAGTAGAACGGTCCGCCAAGGAATCTGCCGCCGCCTTTATCCACACGGAACTTAACTGCGAGCAGACCTTCCGAATATTTTGTCGCCATTCCGAAGCACGCTGCCATTACCATCCAGAACACCGCTCCCGGTCCTCCAAGCATGATAGCAGTAGCAACACCGACGATATTTCCTGTACCGATAGTCGCCGCCAATGCCGTACAAAGGGCTCCAAAGCTTGTTACCTCTCCGATTCCATCCGCTTCATTCTTAACCATGTACTTGAGTGCCTTGCCCAGTTTACGGAACTGAAGCACGCCCAGTCTGCAGGTCAGGAATATGCCGGTACCCATGATAAGTACTATAAGCGGTACACCCCAGACAAAATCATCAATTTTTACTAGTACCTCTGTAAAAGTCATGTATTCTTCCCTCCTCTAAGGATTACACCGCGCAGTTCGATTCTATGCCTATCTGCGCAAAAAAAGTAAAAAATAAGTAATAAGTAATTAAGTAGTAAGTAATTAAGTGAAAAGAAAAAAGCCGATAAAACTATCGACTTCTCTGAGAATCATTCACACAGGTCATTCCTTCCAGTGCCTTTAAAACCCTGTCCTTTTGCCTGAGAGATTACATACGGTATGTAAGTAGTTTCATACAACGCATGCGTACACCTTCGGCGCCCATGATGAGACTCTCCAGAGAATCATAGCTGCAACTCATATCCCGCAGAAAACCAAAACTGCAAGGTATGTATCCTCAACTAATGAAAAGATGTTATCATACCTTGCAGTTGTTTGCAATCAAAAAATAACTATTTTGCTTATGTATACAGTGTTCATGTTTTCATACTTGCCGCATTTTTCGCTTAACTTACCGTCGGTGCACCCGTAATTTCGGCATTATCCAGCAGGAAATCCAGCACCCTTTCATACAGCAATTCGATGTTAACATAGTCATTTAATATACGCCCGGTCTGTTCCTCAATGGCATCCGCATCGTACCCCTGCGCCTCAAAATCATCGATCAGATTCTGCTTTTCTTCATCCGTGTAACTCAGATTTTCTTTGTCGGCAATGTACTGAATCAGCATCTCCTGCTTGACTCTCAGCTTGCTGCTGTCTTCATTGACCGCATCAAATTCATCCTCATCATCCAAATCATACTGAGCCAGCATTTCCTCTCTGCTTACACCATACTGTTTGGCCGTCCGATCCAGCTGTTCGCTGTTGAATTCAATGTAATGATTCAGTTCACGATCAGGATATTTTTTGACCTCTGTATTTTCCAAAGCCGCAGACCACAAAGTAGTTTTCTGATTGTTGACAGCCTCGGTTTCCTTCTGATTATATAGATCCTTCTGAATTGCCTTTGTATATTCCTCCACCGTATCATAATCCGAATTTTCTTTGACAAATTCTGCGTTCAGCTCCGGAACAACCTTCCTTGTCGCAGAGTTTATTTTTACTGTAAACGTAACCGCCTTTCCTTTAAGGCTGTCCTCGCTGTAGTCATCCGGAAACGTGAGCTCCAGCTTTACTTTCTCACCTTTCTTGTGACCGATGAGACCGGTTTCAAATCCATCGATAAAGCTGCCGCTTCCAATGGTCAGATCCTGGTCTTCGGCGGATCCTCCGTCGAAGGTCTTTCCGTCCACCTTGCCTGTATAATCAATATTAACTGTATCTCCGTCCTCGATTGCGGTATTTTTATCAAGCTTCTCATCCGTCGCCGCCGCCTCCAGATTGCTGTCTATCTGTGCATCCACTTCCTCATCCGTCACGGAAACGGAATACGGAGCTACGGTAAGGCCTTTATAATCTCCCACTTTAAGGTAATCTTTCAGGTCGTAGTCCGTATAGGACATGGATGAGCCGCAGGAAGCAATTCCCAGTGCAGCCATACCGCAAAGCAATACTGCAATAATTTTTTTCTTCATCAAATTCTCCTCTTCTCTTTTGTGCTGTACACATTCGGGCTAAAACATTTTATGTATGTTCTGCATCGTATCATCCAGATTAGCCATCATTTTCGCACAGTCCTTCAGTTCCTGCGCCACATGCTCCGGCATTTCCTCCGTACGCTTATATTTCAGTTCATGTTCCAGGCTGGCCCAGGTATCCATGGCAACGGTTCTGATCTGAATTTCAACAGGCATATGATATGTCCTGGCAGACAGAAATATAGGCACTTCCACCACGAGGTGCAGACTGCGGTAACCGCTTTCTTTAGGATTTTTGATATAATCCTTTCGTTTCAGCAGTTTAATATCATCCTGTCTCATCAAACTGTCCTCCACCCGGTAGATATCATCCAGATAGTTGCAGACAACCCGAACCCCTGCAAAATCCATAACCTTATATACCGACTCCATCTCCATCGGCCATCCTTTTCGCTGAATTTTTTCGAAAATGCTGTTTACCGATTTAATCCTGCTGGTCATATGATGTATAGGGTTATAATCGTGTTTTACGCTGAATTCATTATCCAGCACTTCCAGCTTTGTGCTGACTTCCTTAATCGCTGCCTGATAGCGCATCCGTAAATCTGCAAAAATGCGGACCGCTTCTCTGGCATCGTCGATAGTAACGCTCATCTGCGGAGGAATCATAGCCTCCGTTATAGTAAATGTTTCATTTCGTTCAAGTATCATGTCAATCTCCTCGGCAGCTGCACTGCTTGTCATCGTTCACACGGTATGCTATATAAGTTTAACACAGAAATTTGTATATTTGGTGTGCAAGCAAAAAATAATACGATTTTTCGGATTCTGCGCAATTTTCTAAAGATTTTGCAGAATCTCTCTTGCCAAATTACAAAGCATCTGTTATGATTTTATCAATGAAAATATTTTCATCTCTGTAATTGTTGTATTATTCGAGATTTGACAACTATGTTTATTCGTTTTGTATGAAATTATTTTGTGAGGAGGTTTCTATGAGTAATAAAAAACAAATCGAAAAAAATGCAGCTGTTGATGCGGATTTTTCGTTGGAAGCTGTACCTGAATCCGCACGAAAAGGATTTCGCAGTCTGTTCTTCGTCATGCTGGGATTCACCTTCTTTTCAGCCAGCATGAGCGTTGGAGCAAAACTTGGAAACGGGCTTGATTTATCCGGATTTGTATGGGCCTGCCTGATTGGCGGACTGATTCTATCCGTTTACTGCGGATTTCTCGCCTACATCGGCGCGGATACAGGCATGACAATGGATTTGTTATGCCGTCGTGTATTTGGGAAAAAAGGATCTTACCTTTCATCCTTTGTACTGGGATTTACGCAAATCGGCTGGTTTGGTGTCGGCGTTGCCATGTTTTCCATTCCTACTGCCGAATTAGTCGGAATTAACGAATGGGTTCTCACAATCGCAGCCGGACTCCTGATGACAGCCACCGCAGCAACCGGTATGAAAGCGCTTGAAATCGTCAGTACTATTTCAGTTCCCCTCATTGTAATTCTCGGCGTATATTCAATGGTTACCGCTACGGGTGACGGCGGCGGTCTGGTTGCAATCTTCGAACAATCCGCCGGAAAAATCACCATCTTTACCGGCATCGGATTTGTAATCGGATCCTTTATTTCCGGCGGAACCGCAACACCTAATTTCATCCGCTTTGCAAAAACAAAACAAATTGCAGTCTGGACGACAGTTATCGCATTTTTCATCGGGAACACCCTGATGTTCTGCTTCGGAGCAGTCGGAGGCGCTTTCACCGGAAAAGACGATATCTTCTATGTCATGATTGCACAGGGTCTGGCCATTCCTGCCATTATCGTCCTTGGCGCCAATATCTGGACCACCAACAATAACGCTCTTTACACCGGCGGACTGGCACTTGCGAATATCTTTAATGTCAGAATGAAGCTCACTACATGGATTGCCGGCATTGTGGGAACTGCTCTCGCCATCTGGCTGTACTGGAATTTTGTAGGCTGGCTTAACATTCTGAATTGCGCCCTCCCGCCAATCGGAATCATCGTTATTCTTGATTACTTCAAAAACCGCAGCAAATTCAAAGGCAGCTATGCAGAAAAAAATATCAACTGGTTTAATGTCGCCGGTATAGTCATCGGAGCCGTTGCAGCCAACCTCATCACGTGGGGCATCGCCGCTGTCAATGCTATGGTAATAGCCGGAATCTGCTGGATTATAGGACAATTTGCAGCAAAAGAAAAAGGAGGAGAAATCAAATGAAAAACCTGCTGATCAAAAACGCCAAACTGCGTTATACAAAAGAACCGACCGATATTCTAATCT
>CAVCML010000100.1:0-21591 GCA_963603335.1 Bacteroidaceae bacterium
CTACTATATACTGCCGACGGAGAAAGTGAGTTTCCGTCAGATTATTCCGGGCAGTATCTTTGCATCGGCGGGAATTTTGGTGGTTACGGCGTTTTATGCAAAGTATGCGACCTCGCTGGCTGACTACGACTTGCTGTACGGTGCGCTTTCATCGGTCGTGGCTATCCTCATTTGGTTTTTTTTACTGGCCTGGGTGCTTTGTCTTGGAGTAATGTGCAATAAGGTCTGGAATGATACAAGAGACGGCGGGAACGGCTATCCTGATTATTACGGGAAAAAATAAAAAGTTTGCATTAAAATACCGGCGGACTAATCTGAATGATTAGGCAGCCGGTATTTTTGATTTCAGCAGCTATTTAATCGATATTTATTTTATAATTCTCACACGGATGATTCCTTCGCCTTCCAGCGCAGCAGCATCTGCATCACCGGAGGTTTCGGCCAGTGTGTAAGCGTAATCGCCTCTGGTCTTGTTGATTACATCACCGTCTGCGATAGCGGCAACTTTTTCAAGTGCACCTGCGTCAGCTTTGGAGATGACTGCGATTCTGGTTCCCTTCTTTGGTCCCAGCGTGCATGCAGGCATGTTTACTGAATTTACAATATTGCCGTTTTCCAGATAATCCATGATTTCATCGGCAGCCATAACGGCGCAGTTGTCCTCGGCTTCTGCGGAGGATGCACCGAGATGAGGTGTAGCAATTACGCCTTTTTTGCCGATAACAGTATCGTTCGGGAAGTCAGTTACATACTTCTTGACTTTACCGCTTTCGAGAGCCGCCAGCATATCGGCATCGTTTACCAGTTTGTCTCTGGCAAAGTTTAAGAATATAACGCCATCCTTCATCTGTTCGATTGCAGCAGCGTTAATCATACCCTTTGTATCGTCCGTTACCGGAACGTGGATAGAGATGTAATCGCACTGCGGATACAGATCTTTAGGCGCATCTGCGATATCAATGGTGCTGGACAATGAGTGAGCGGCTTTAACTGACAGGAACGGGTCGTACCCGATGACTTTCATGCCCAGAGCCTCTGCAGCGTTGGCTACCTGTGCGCCGATGGCACCCAGACCGATTACACCGAGAGTTTTGCCCTTGATTTCAGTACCGGCAAATTGTCCTTTGCCTTTTTCGACAGCTTTACCGACTCCTTCAGTGCCGGCCAGCGTGGAAGCCCATGCCAGGCCATCGGAAACATTTCTTGCTGCCATCAGCATGCCTGTCAGGCAAAGCTCTTTTACAGCGTTCGCATTGGCACCGGGAGCGTTGAATACCACGATACCCTGTGCAGCGCATTTATCCAGAGGAATATTGTTTACGCCGGCGCCGGCTCTGCCGACAGCCAGCAAGTTGTCGGAGAGTTCCATCTCGTGCATATCGTAACTTCTGAGAATAATACCGTTTGCTTCTTGAACGTCTTCCACAACTGTGTAGTCGTCAGTCAGACGTGCCAGACCAACCGGTGAAATTTTGTTGAGTGTTCCAATTTTGTACATTTTTGTCCACCTCTTGACTTAAAATGATAAAGTAAAAACCACACCCCGAGGAGTGTATTAGAAAAAGTTGATTTACTGAATAGTATACCACTTTACGCCAGTTGGGTAAAGTGGTATAATGGATTCCATTACAAAGGTTTTTTACTTATAGTGAATACTCAAGAAAATGGTATTTTGAAATGTGGAGGTGACCTAATTGGGTAAAGAAAGAGCTTATAACTTTTCGGCAGGTCCGTCGATGCTGCCGCTGCCGGTTATCGAAGATGTAGCCGCTAATCTGGCAAACTATAAAGGCTGCGGAGAATCTGTAATGGAAATGAGCCACAGATCTGCTGAGTTCAAGGCAATTCTGGAAGATGCAGAACAGAACCTGCGCGATATTATGAACATTCCGGATAACTACAAGGTAATGTTCATTCAGGGCGGAGGCACGCTGCAGTTTGCAATGGTTCCGATGAATCTGCTGCGCAAGTCGGGCAAGGCCGACTATATTGTAACAGGAACATGGGCGAAGAAAGCGGCAAAAGAAGCACAGAAATTCGGCGATGTAAAAATCGTAGCATCTTCTGAGGATTCTACTTTCTCATATATTCCAAAGGTAAGCAAAGAAGATTTCCGTCCGGATGCTGATTATGTACATATTACCCTTAACAATACGATTTACGGAACACATTATCCGTACATCCCGGATACGGGAGACATTCCTCTCGTAGCAGACATGTCATCCTGCATTCTGTCAGAAGAAATTGATGTAACCAAATTCGGTTTGATTTATGCCGGTGTGCAGAAGAACGTAGCTCCTTCCGGTATTGCGGTTGCTATCATGAGAGAAGATCTCATCGGATTTGCAAAGGATGATGTTCCGACTTATCTTGATTACAAGATTCATGCAGACAATGGATCAACATACAACACACCGAACTGCTTCTCCATCTATGTAGCAGGCGAAGTGTTCAAGTATATCAAGGATATGGGCGGTGTTCCTGCGATGCATAAGCTGGACGTAGAAAAGGCTGATAAGCTGTACGACTATATCGATTCGAGCGACCTGTACAGCAGCCCGGTAAACAAGGAAGACAGATCTCTGATGAACGTAGTGTTCGTAACGGGAAATCCGGATCTGGATAAGAAATTCGTTGCGGAAGCCAAAGCAGCTAATCTGCATAATCTGGGTGGTCACAGATCCATAGGCGGTATGCGTGCCAGCATTTACAATGCGATGCCGATGGAAGGCGTTGACGCACTGATTGACTTTATGAAGAAATTCGAGGAGGAAAATAAATAGTGAGAGCTTTTTCTAAGAAAAGCAGCTATCTATTAATAACAATTATAATCACGGCACTGATCCTTGCAGGAACAGTGCCGTCTTTTGCTGCAAAGAGCGATGCAGTCTATAAAACGCCGGAGGGCACTGTGTATCCGCTGGAAGAGACGGAGGTTCTGGACGGTGTACCTGATGTAAAAGGATCGAGTGCAGTTTTGATGGATGCCGGAAGCGGCAGGATTCTATACGAAAAGAATTCGACGGAACGCAGAGATCCGGCCAGCATCACTAAGATTATGACCTGCCTTTTGACGCTGGAGAATATGGATCTGGATGATGAAGTGACAGTGACGCACGATCCGGTACAGACAGGACAGAATATCGCCTTAAAAAAAGGAGAGACGATTACAGTGAGACAATTGCTGTATGCACTGATGCTGCCGTCGGCAAATGACGCAGCGGAAGTGCTTGCCATCGCTGTCGGAGGAGACATCGATACCTTTGCGGAGATGATGAATGAGAGAGCTGAGGAGTGCGGCGCAA
The DNA here is from genome assembly GCA_963603335.1 of Bacteroidaceae bacterium. Classification (GTDB taxonomy): domain Bacteria; phylum Bacillota; class Clostridia; order Peptostreptococcales; family Anaerovoracaceae; genus Lentihominibacter. Next base: position 3,306 of record CAVCML010000100.1, read on the forward strand.
AGGATACAGAATTCCATAACCCTAACGGTCTGAACCCGGATGGAGAGGAGCATAACCGTACAACATCGTACGATATCGCCGTGATAGCGCGGGAGGCGATGAAAAATCCGACATTTCGCAAGCTGGTAACCACAAAAAAATATACTATACCGGCAACAAACCTTTCAAAAGAACGTAAACTCAAGTCTACTAACTCTTTTTTAAAGACATATGACGATGCAGTCGGAATTAAGACCGGCACCAGCAGTACGGCGGGATTCTGCCTTTGCGCCGGAGCGAAGAAAGATGATACGGAGCTGATTGCCGTAGTACTCAATTCCGGAGATAAAGAACGTTTTGACGATGCAGCCAAGCTGATGGATTACGGTTTTGCCAATTATCATACATATGTTGCAGAGAAAGGAAAGAAAACTCTGGAACAGATGCGGGTGCGGCGCGGCAGCCTGCGTTCGGTCGGCGTTGGACTGGCGGAAGATCTGGACATTACTCTGGCAAAACAGGATAAAGGCGAGGGCATTACGACGGAAATCAAATGGAAGATCAAGAAGCTTACGGCACCTGTAAAGAAAAACACACAGGTGGGTACACTGGCAGTTTATGATAAAAATCACAAGAAGCTGGCGGAAGCCCGATTGGTAACATTAGAGTCGGCTGAAAAGGGCGGTGTGTTGTCATATATAGGTATCGCCGATGAGGACCGGACGGTATTCTTGATCGCATTGTCGTCGGCAGTTGTGATTATTGTTTTAATCACGGTTTTGGTAAAACGTATGCGCCGAAAAAAGCGTATGCGCCGGAAAGCACGCCGGATACGCAATATAAAAATGAGAGAACGGAAGCGGGAGAAAGACCCGTTTAATCGCAATGTTTGATATTAAAGAAAATCTGAAAAATCTTCCGGAAACACCGGGAGTTTATCTTCATAAAGATCGCCTTGGAAATATTATTTACGTAGGTAAGGCTGTTTCGCTGAAGAACCGTGTGCGTCAGTATTTTCAGTCAACGAAGAACATGACGCCCAAGGTGCGCAGCATGGTGAGCCAGATTGCAGAGTTCGAATATATTACGGCGGGCAGTGAAACGGAGGCGCTTATTTTAGAGTGCAATCTCATTAAAAAATACCGCCCTAAATATAATATTCTGCTGCGAGACGATAAGACATATCCATACATCAAAATAACCAACGAGGACTATCCTCGCATCATCAAAACGCGAATTGTAAAAAAGGATGGCAGCAAGTATTTCGGGCCATACAGTGATGTCGGGGCAGTTAACAAAATTATAGATCTGCTCAATGCCGGCTTTGCGTTGAAGCGGTGCTCGGTGACATCGTTTCCCGAAGATTTTCGCCCATGCCTCAATTATCACATCAATCAGTGCAGGGGTGTCTGCAGCGGAGAGGTGGATCGCAGATCCTATATGGAAGGCATAGAAGCGGCGCGAGAATTTTTAAGCGGCAGAAACGGGAAGATTTTGAATCGCCTGAAGGAACGAATGCTGGAGGCTTCCGATGCACTCAACTTTGAAGAGGCTGCCAGATACCGAGATTATATTGAGGCTGCAAAGGCTTTGTCTGCGACTCAGCGCGTGGTTATGCATCAGGCTGCGGATATTGATATTGTCATTCCGGCCAGAGGGCAGGAAGAAGTGCATATGGTTATCTTTTTTGTGCGTGAAGGCAAGCTGGTAGGACGTGAAACCTACGAGATGGAATCTTCGTGGGATGAAAATAAGCAGGAACTGGTTGCTGCGTTTCTCAATCAGCATTACAGTCGAATGCCGAATTTTCCAAAAGAAATTCTGCTGACCCATGTGCCGGAGGATCGAGAATCTCTTGAAGAGTATCTCGGCAATCTGGCAGGTCATCATGTCAAATTGTATCGGCCTCAGAAGGGTGAAAAAAAAGCATTGGTGGAAATGGCATCAAAAGATGTGATCGAAATGGTCAAGACCATCGACGAACGGGCTGAAGCAGCCCGGCAGAGGAAGCAGAGCCTGGGCGGCGAGATATTTGAAATCCTGAAAAAAATGGACGCAGTTTCCGGAGAATATGATGGCAGAGAGTTTAGGGCAGAGGCTTACGACATTTCCAATACAAACGGTGTGGATACTGTGGGAGCGATGGTTGCCTTTGATGGTCTGAAAGCCGATAAAAAAGGCTATCGGAAATTTAAAATCAGGAGCGTTGAAGGGCAGGACGACTATGCTTCCATGCGTGAGGTATTGTCCCGCAGATTCCGGCGGGTAATTGAAGGTGACGAGGCTTTTGAAGTGCTGCCCGACATCATTTTTATGGATGGAGGAAAAGGACATGTGGCGGTAGCGCTGGAAGTGCTGGATGCTGCCGGATTTGATATTCCGGTGGTAGGCATGGTCAAGGATGACAAGCATCGTACACGCGCCTTGATATATCGTAAAAAGCCGATTAACCAAAGCGGTGCGCAGGCAGCTTTGCAGGAAAAAACGGACCGGGTGTATGAAGAAATACCTCTTAAGGGTAAAACTATGCTGTTCCGCTATATCGGAAGAATGCAGGAGGAAGTACATAGATTTGCAATAGAATATCACAGAAGCCTCAGAAACAAACACGCGTCCGGATCGGTATTGGATGAAATCGAGGGTATCGGGCCGGTGCGCAGAAAAGCACTGCTGGAACATTTCAAGAGTGTGGAGCGGATTAAACAGGCCAGTCGTGAAGAACTGGAAGATGCTCCGGGCATGACTGCTCGGGCAGCGGAAAGCGTGTGGACGTATTTTCGTGTTGCGAAACCACGCACATAGTGGTATAGTAATGCTATAACGCAAATATGAGAAAGTTGTATTTTCTTGATACGATGGAGGAACCAAATGGCTGAGAAAAAAGAACTGTACGGCTATGATGAAGAAGACATTCTGACGCTGGAATTTGATGACGGTGAGGAGGAGGAATGCGGAATCCTGGGAGTGTTCGATGCTTTAGGTAAAGAATATATTGCACTGAACCCGCTGGGAACTGAAGATGTATATCTTTATGGTTATAAAGAATACGAAGAGGATTACGAACTAATCGATATCGCTGACGATGACGAATTCGCAAAAGTAGTGAAGGAATTTGAAAAACTGGCGGTAGAGGAAGCATAAACAGAAAAGCTGAAGAAAAGGGGTGCAGTTCTACAGGACTGCACCGTTTTTTGAATTGGAGGACTTTATGAAAAAATATGACATCATCATTGTAGGAGCAGGTGCCAGCGGAGTTTTCATGTCTTATGAATTGACAAAGCTGGATATCAATGCCAGCGTATTGATGCTGGATAAAGGAGCCCCGCTGGAGAAACGTCAATGCCCTATTAAAAAGGGTGCAGGCAATTGTCTGAAGTGCAATCCGTGCCACATAATGAACGGTTACGGCGGCGCAGGGACTCTTTCTGACGGAAAATACAATATCACTACTCAGTTTGGCGGAGATCTTCACAATTACGTGGGGGTTAAAGAAGCGATGAATCTGATGGAATACGTGGATCATGTGCTCTGCAGTATGGGAGGAGCGGAAGCAAAATTATATTCGACTGCAAGCTCCGAGCTGAAGACGACAGCACTGCGCAATAATCTGCATCTGCTGGAAGCCAAGGTGCGCCATCTGGGAACCGACAGAAACAAGAAAATACTGGGCAGAATTTACGATTACTGCAATACTAAAGTTGAGTCGCAGTTTTATACAACCATCAGCGATGTGAGCAGAGAGGCGGATGGGACTTTTAATGTGACGACAAGCAATGGGGATGTTTTCAACTGCACGGATCTGGTACTGGCAACCGGACGTTCGGGGTCGAAATGGATTTCCGATGTTTGTGATAAATTCGGAATTGAACAGAAGAAAAATCGTGTGGATATCGGTGTCAGAGTAGAACTGCCGGCAGAAATTTTCAAGCATATCACGGATGACGTATACGAGAGTAAAATCGTATATAAGACCGATAAATACAACGACATGGTGAGAACCTTCTGCATGAACCCTTACGGGGAAGTGGTAGCTGAAAACACAAATGGTATCGTTACCGTAAACGGTCACAGTTATGCGGATCCGGCACTGAGAACGGAGAATACCAATTTCGCACTGCTGGTATCGAATAAATTTACGGAGCCGTTCAAGGACAGCAATGAATACGGTGAGTCGATTGCAAAGCTTTCCAATATGCTGGGCGGCGGCGTGCTGCTGCAGCGTTTCGGAGATCTGGTCAAGGGCAGACGAAGCAGTGAACGCAGAATGCAGAAGTGTTTTACAAGACCGACACTCAAGGCAACACCGGGAGATTTGAGCCTTGTTATTCCTAAACGGCAGCTGGATAACATCATCGAGATGATTTATGCGCTCGATAAAATTGCTCCGGGAACAGCCAACGAGGATACGCTGCTGTATGGTGTGGAGGTCAAGTTCTATAATTCCAGGGTGGAAGTGGATAAGAATCTGCAGACTAAGGTGGAAGGCTTATATGCTTTGGGAGATGGATCCGGTGTGACTCATTCCCTGTCGCAGGCTTCTGCAAGCGGCGTGCATGTGGCTCGCATTCTGATGGAAAAATATAACGGAAAGGAAGCAAAATAGTATGAGTAATGAGGTAAATAAGGCTTTGGAAAACCATAAGAAGGGCTATAACTGTGCACAGGCGGTAGCGTGTGCATTCAGTGAACGGCTGGGAATGGATGAGAAAGAAGTGTTTCGGATGATGGAAGCATTCGGATTCGGTATGGGAACGATGGGAACATGCGGTGCGGTATCGGGTATGGCAGCCGTTATCGGCATGAATGTTTCTGATGGGAATCTGGAGGCGCCTGCAACGAAGCGCAAAAGTTACCAGGATATGGCGATGCTGACAGAAAAATTCATGAAGAAGAACAGCTCGGTAATTTGTCATGAAATTAAAGGAGTGGAAACGGGCAAGGTGCTTCGCAGCTGTGACGGCTGCATTACAGATGCGGTTGAATTCCTGCAGGAGTATCTGAAGCCGGGTGAGGAGGCTTAATGAATGAACAGTAAAAAGTATAAAGACGTGTTGTATGAGACGAGAGAGATTACGGATCTCAGGGATATGATTCGCTCAAGTGCGGAACTTTTCAGTGAGGATCCGGCTTTTCTGGTCAAGGAGGTTCCGGCGGGAGAATACGTTCCGATTACGTACAGAACGCTGCGCACGGATATAGACTGTCTGGGTACTTATTTTGCAAAAGCCGGCCTTAAGGGGAAGAAAATTGCCATAATAGGCGAAAACAGTTATCAGTGGGTGGTTGCATATCTGGCGGCTGTCAATGGCATGAGTGTTGCTGTTCCGCTGGACAAGGAATTGCCGTCTCATGAGATTCACAACCTTTTGGTGCGTGCGGAGGTCGATGCAATTCTGTTTTCTGCAAAGGCGGAGGACAGAACTCTGGATGCGCTGGAAGGCATTGATGGTGTGAGTCTGCGTATCCGCATGAATGGTATGAGCATCGATCCGGATGTAAAGAGCTGGGAAGCGGTTATGGAGGAAGGCAGAAATGCTCTGCTGGACGGATGCCGTCAGTATCTGGATGTGGAAATCGATCCGGATGTAATGTGTGAGCTCATCTTCACTTCGGGAACTACCGGAAATTCCAAAGGCGTAATGCTTTCTCACAGAAACATTGCAGCCAATGTATACAATATGTCAAAGTACGTCAAGATCAGAAGACCCGGTGTAGGCCTTTCGGTGCTGCCTATGCATCATACATATGAGTTGACATGTCATGTGTTTACCGGCCTTTATCAGGGTATGGCTGTTGCCATCTGTCAGGGACTCCGCTATGTACAGAGAAATCTGAAAGAATCAAAGGCAACGGTTATGGTAGGTGTTCCGGCAGTATTTGAATCCATGCATAAGAAGGTCTGGAAGCAGGCGGAAAATTCAGGTTCTGTCGGAAAAATGACGTTCATGATGAATCTGGCAAGAAAAACGCGAATGTTCAACAATATCAAACGTATGCGCAAGGTGTTTGAACCGGTTCATTCGGCAATCGGCAACCATATGGAGCTGTTCATTGCAGGCGGAGCGGCTATTAATCCGCAGGTAATCCGTGATTATGAAGCATTGGGAATTCCTATGATTCAGGGCTATGGCATGACGGAAAATGCCCCGATAATTGCTGTGAACAGAGACTATTACAGCAAGGCTGAGTCCGTAGGGACTCCAATGCCGGGTACTGAAGTGCGGATCTTTGAGCCGGATGAAGACGGCGTAGGTGAAATTATATGCAGGGGACCGTCCGTAATGCTGGGATATTATAAGGATCCGGAGGCAACGGCACAGGTTCTGCGGGACGGATGGCTCTATACGGGAGATTTCGGCAGATTTGATGAAGAAGGATTCCTCTACATATGCGGACGCAAGAAAAATGTTATCGTAACTAAAAACGGAAAGAATATTTTCCCGGAGGAAATAGAATATCTGCTGCTGGAGCAGCCGTACATTGAAGAAGTAATCGTATACGGTGTGCTGGAAAAAAAGAGCGGGGATGCAGTCGTAACGGCAGAGGTGTATCCTAACTTTGATGCAATCCGCGAAAAATTCGGGGAGGATTTATCTAAGGAACAGGTTTATGATATTATCAAGGAAAATGTAGAAGCAGTCAATGATACAATGACAAACTATAAGCGTGTCAAGAGGATTAAGCTGCGTGATATTGAATTTGAAAAAACAACCACACGAAAGATTAAGAGAACAATGGGAGGCGTAAGAACAGAAGAATAGGATTTTGAGAACGCTTTTCGGATAAGGAGAACGCAGATGACTTGCAACACGGTTATTAAAGAGAACAAGCTAAGGGATATGAAATGGGCAGAAGGAATTGCGGACTGCATTGAAGCGGACACAAGGAAATTTGTAAAATACAAGGAAAGCCGGCCAATCATGAACATAAAACACATGATTGAAACCAGCGTTGAATTGTATGCAGATAACACAGCATTCCATCAAAAATACAAGGGTGAAGAGGCGTTTAGAGAGATTTCTTATCGGCAGATGATGGAGAGAATTAACGGATTGGGGACGGCGCTGATTCATCACGGGCTCAAGGATAAGCGCATTGCGGTAATCGGAGAAAACTGCAGCGAATGGGCGATTTCATATCTCGCGGTTCTTTGCGGAACCGGCGTTGTTGTGCCTTTGGACAAGGAATTGTCAAAGGGAGAACTGAAAAATCTTTTGCAGCGGGCAGAAGTTTCTTGTGTATTGCTGTCTTCAAAATACAGAGATACATTTCGGGAAATTTCCGCAGAAATGGATGAACCGCTGATGCTGGTGGATTTTTTTGCTGCAAAGAAAACCGAAGATGTTTTTTCCTGGCAAGAACTGGTGGACGAGGGGAATGCACTTCTGCAAAGCGGTGATCGGTGTTTCGCTGACGCTGAGATTGACAGTGATGCGATGAGCGTTATCTTGTTCACGTCCGGAACGACCGGGGCGTCTAAAGGCGTTATGCTGAATCATAAAAATCTGGCAGCGGATCTGATGGTATCGCCGACGCTGGTGAAGGTGCATACGTGGGATATTTTCTTTTCTGTACTGCCGCTGCATCACACGTACGAGTGTACCTGCGGCTTTCTGATGCCGCTTTACAAAGGTGCCGGCATCGGATATTGTCAAGGATTGAAATATATTGTCAAGAATATGCAGGAAATTAAGCCTACCATGTTTCTGGGGGTTCCGGCCATCTTCGAAAATCTGTATCGGACTATTTGGAAAAACATCCGTAAGCAGGGCAAGGAAAAACTGGTGAAGCGCATGATCGGATTGAACCGGGCGACTAAGAAGATTGGGATCGACCTTTCGGGAAAACTGTTCAGTCGGATTACGAGCGCTTTCGGAGGCAGGCTCAGGCTGGTAATCTGCGGCGGCGCGGCAATCAATCCGCAGGTGCTTAACGGAATCGGTGATTTCGGAATTCTGGCGCTGCAGGGATATGGGCTGACTGAGTGTTCACCTATGGGAGCACTCAATCCGGATACGGCGATAAATGCCGCATCAATCGGGGTGTGCTTTCCGGGTTTCGAACTGAAGACGGTGGAACAGAATGAGGACGGCATCGGTGAAATCTGTATTCGCGGTGATAATGTGATGATGGGATATTATCGTATGCCGGAGGAAACGGCTGAAGTCATTGATGAAGAAAAATGGTTTCATACCGGAGATCTGGGATACATCGATGAAAAAGGATATGCGTATATTACCGGCAGGAAGAAAAATGTGATTATCACGAAAAACGGCAAGAATGTTTATCCGGAAGAACTGGAGTATCAGTTGTCGTTAAGTCCATATATCGCTGAATCCTTTGTATTCAGCAGTACTCAGTCCGGTGAATCCGATATTTCAATCGTGGCATCAATCAGACCGGATATGGAATTGATTCGCGGTGAGAGCACAGAAGACCCGAGCGATGAAGAGATTAAAAGAATTCTCTGGGATGAAGTTGACAAGATTAATGAAACGGCACCTCTTTACCGCAAGATCAAGAAAGTAATCCTGCGAAAGACAGATTTTGTAAAAAACACGTCCAACAAACTGGTGCGGTTTGCAGAAGAAAACAAGGCGGAATAGGAGTACAAATCGGAATTATTGAAGCGCAAAGGAACCTGTATGGCAGAAAATGACTGCTATGCAGGTTTTTTGTTCCTAGTACAAAAAATATATTGCATATATAAGTGTACTTGAGTACAAAAATGATTGACAATCAAAAAACTGAAAACTATAATGAGGGTGAAAAGATTACTTACTTAATTACTTACTAATTTTCATTTACTTATTTTACTTATTGAAAGGAGTTTTCACATGACTGCTAATCCTAGACTCCCGGAAAAGAACACAGGCCTTACGCCTCTGCGTAAGCTGGGTTATGAAGCCGGGATCACGACCGAATCGATTGTTTACAATTGCTTCTACATTTATTTCGTAATTTTTCTCACCAATGTAGTAGGACTGAATCCGGTGATGGCCGGAACCGTTTCGCTGATTTCGGTTTGCGTAGACGCCATCACAGACCCGATCATGGGCTGGATCGTAGACCATCCGAAAGTAAACCCGAAGAAGTTCATGCTGGTTGGCGGACTGCTGACAGGTATCCTGCTCACATGCACGTTTATCGTAGTAGACGGCAGCCAGGGCTTTAAGTTCGCTTACTATGTCATCGTATCTTCGCTGATGTGGTGTTCCTACACTTCGTTCTGCATCCCGTACTATTCCTGCTGCGCGCAGATGACGGACGATTACGATGAGCAGACGAAGATCCGTGGCGTATCCTCCACGATGAACGGTTTCGTTATCTACGGCGGATGCGTATTCCCAATCCTCTTCATCGGACTGTTCGGAGGCATGGGCATTGAGGACAACCTCTGCTGGACTATGGCTGCAGGCTGCATTGGCGTGATTTCCATTATATTCGGACTGATCAACTACTTCTCCGTTAAAAACGTTAAGTTTATCGAGAAGGCTATCGATCAGGAATCGGAAAATATTTTAAAGACTTATAAAGATATTCTGAAGCTGAAGCCGATGAGATTCTTCATTCCGTGGGTATTCTTCTATCTGTTTGGATCCGCGATGGTTTCAGCCAACACCAACTATCTGCTGATTTATGCGGCAGGAGTTGATCCGGAAGCTCTGGCAGGAACTGCCGTAATGACACTTCTGGCGTTCTTCATCCTTTCGCCGATCTTCACACTGATCGCGACCAAGTGGGACAGAAAAGTAGCGGTGCTGGCATCCTTCGGAATTACGATGGTAGGTGTTGTGATATGCAGGATTATCGGCGTGGACAGCCTGTTCATGGTATATGTATTGACTGCCCTGAACGGATTCGCACTGGCTGGTTTCTGGTGCCTGTTCTATGACTTCTCCTACGACCTGATCGAACTGGATGAGTATAAGAATCGCAAGAGCAGAGCGGGCTGCATCACTTCGTTCCCGCAGCTGATTCAGAAGTTTGGTAACGCAGTAGGCCTGCAGGTGATCGGAATAGTGCTGGCGATGGTTGGATACGATGCTTCCAAGGAAGTGCAGAGCGCATCCACTGTCAGTGGAATCCAGAACATTTCCACCATCTTCCTGGCAATCTGCCTGGCCATTTCCATCGTGTGCATTATCGCTTATCCGGTAAACAAGAAAGTTTATGCGAGATTACAGGCTGCAAATGAGAAACGCCGTGCAGGCGATGTCGATTTTGTGGATCCTGAAATTGATAAGATTTTATAATATTTGATTCACAAGGAAGGTGTTTAGAGTGGCTAAATTATTAAATGAGTATGATTATCCTGCCGTGCACGCACAGGCGCAGGAACTGATGAAGACGAGAAAGCATCTGAAGCGCAGTGCTGTCGAGAAGTACATGAAATACTTCAATGAAAAGTGCGCCAAGTCCAAGGCGGAAACGGAAAAGGCTAAGAGTGCGGTTCCAGGGGGGATCCAGCACAACCTGGCCAATAACCACCCGTTCGCACTGGCCATCGAAAAGGCGGACGGACCATACTTATACGATATTGACGGAAACCGTTATATTGATTTCCTTTGCGCAGGCGGCCCGACGATCCTGGGCAACAACTGGCCTGCAGTAAGAGACGCTGCCATCAACCAGATCAGAGAAAACGGCCCGGTCTCCGGACTGTACAGCGTCTACGAAAGAGAACTGGCAGAACTGATCAAGAAATACTACCCGACGGTAGAACTGTTCCGTGCCCTGGGCAGCGGTACAGAAGCTGACATCATAGCGATCCGCCTGGCAAGAGCCTTTACAGGAAAGAAACACATCATCCGTTTCTCCGGCGGATATCACGGATGGAGCGATCAGCTGGTATACAACGATGGATGCACGACGGAAGCCATGAAAAACGGCGTTCCGACGGAGTGCTTCCAGAACACTCATGTAGTACCGATCAACGATATCGAAGCCCTGGAAAATACGATCCAGAAATATGAAAAAGAAGGCGGCGTTGCTGCGTTCATCATGGAAGCAGTTGGTCAGGACAGCGGCGCTGTACCGACGACTAAGGAATATCACAAGGCTGCACGGGAACTGTGTGACAAGTACGGTATGCTGCTGATCTACGATGAAGTGGTAACAGGATTCCGTCTCGGTATGGGCGGCGCTCAGTCTATCTTCGGAACGAAACCGGATCTGACGGTATTTGGCAAGATCATCGGCGGCGGATATGCAGGCTCCGGCGGTATCGGCGGCAGAAAAGAGATCATGTCCATGCTGACAGCAGGTGTAGACACCAGCGACAACATCAAGGTAAAGGTAGGCGGCACCATGACTGCCAACCCGCTGACTTCTCTGGCCGGCATCACGGTCATCAAGGAACTGGAACGCCTGAACGTGCACGATGCACTGGACAAGGCTTCCGACTACTTCATGAAGGGCATCGCAGAGCTGACTGAGAAATACGACGTACCGGCTATCGTGTACCATCATTCTTCGATTCTGCACATCGACGTCAGCGGCGTACAGCACGTACCGTACTGCATCGACAGCAAGGATCCGCAGTTCCAGAGCCAGCTGGAAGACGCTTATATGAACTACATCGAGTTCTCCATGGCGCTGGCTGCAGAAGGTCTGATTATCGCCAACGGCGGCAAAACATATCTGCCGTATGGAAGCATCGACATTCTGGATGATGCGCTTGGCGTTTATGAACGTGTATTCAGTCAGTACGAATAAGAAATTTTCGACCGTATAGACATAATAGAAAGAAAGGAATAATGGCACTGTACATGCATGTGCAGTGCCATAACAATAATCGTGAAATGTATAGCTGCATATGATTTTGGGACCAGTGGCGTCAAAGCGGCCCTGGTCAGCGAAGAGGGCGAGATCCTGGCAGTGCAGGAAAAAGCGTACCCTCTTTACAAGCCGCAGCCGCTCTACGTGGAGCAGGATCCGAAGGATTACTGGGATGCTGTCTGCGAAGTCACTCATGGAGTTCTGCAGAAATCCGGCGCTGCGCCGGAGGACGTCAAGGCGCTGTCTTTCAGCGTGCAGGCGGTCAACATCATCCCTGTGGATGAGGATGGAAACGTGCTTCACAACGCCATCAGCTGGCTGGACGGCAGAGCGGAGAAGCAGGCGGAGGAGATCAACGCCAGATGCGGTATGGATCTGGTCAGAAGTCAGGATCACCAGTCCAGACTTCTGTGGCTCAAGGAAAACAGACCGGACATCTACGAAAATACGGCATGCTTTCTGGACTGCAACAGCTTCCTACAGTACAAGGCTACCGGCGTAATGGCGGTTGAGCCGGATCACCCGGGCATCGCTAAAAAAGACCCCATGATCCAGGCGTACATCGACGCTACTTATGCGGATATCGACGGCTCGAAGCTAGGCCCGACGGTGGCGGCGTGCGAGCAGTACGCCGTACTGGATGAAAAGGGCGCTTCGGAGCTGGGACTGGCTGCAGGCACCCCGGTTTTCGGAGGTATGATCGACGTTACGGCTGCCAGTGCAGGATGCGGATGCTGCAAAGAAGGAGAGGCTCACATTTATTTGGGAAGTTCCGGATGGCTGTCGGCGCTCATCGGTCAGGCCTGCGATGGATCGGAAGGATCCTATCAGCTGGACAGCATCGATCCGGATCTGCTGATCTACGGCGGCTGCACCAACAGCTGCTGCCTCATGTTTGACTGGGCTATCGACAAATTTTATCACAAAGAAAAAGAAGAACTGGGAAGCGGGATCTATAAGCTGATCGATGAAGAAGTTGCAAAGGTTCCGGCAGGCTGCGAAGGTTTGCACGCTGCACCTTGGCTGTTCGGCGAGCAGTTCCCGATCACAGACCCGTTTGTCCGCGCCATGTTCTTCAATATCAGCGAAAAGCACACCAGAGCTCATTTTATCCGTGCGGTGCTGGAGAGTCTGTGCTTCAGCATGAGAGGACAGATTGATCTCTATCGCAAAGACACCGGCAAGGATATTTCGGAGATCAGCGTCAACGGCGGCGGCTCATTATCTCCGCAGTGGATGCAGATGATGGCAGATGTGCTGCAGATGCCGGTTCATGTGCCGAAGGAGACCCGTCATTCAGGAGCTGTCGGAGCTGCCATCGCAGCGGCGGTTGGACTGGGCTGGTGCGATATGGACGATACAGGCAGCTTTATCGGAGTCGAAAAAAGCTATTCTCCTGATGAAGCCAAAGCGGAACTTTACACGAAGAAGTACCAGCTGTTCTACGAGATCTACGATATGGTCAAGGATCTGTCGAAAAAGCTGGAAGCTGCGGAGTAAAATAAAGGAGTACAGATATGAGCAGATTAGATGAACTGAAACAGGAAATCGTCGATATTGTCAAAAAAGAATATCGTTTACAGATGGTCAATATGTTCGAAGGCAACGTGTCGGTGCGGCATGAAGATAAAATGCTGATCACCCCGTCGCAGGTAAACAAAGAGGTTATGACTCCTGAGCTGATTATTGAGACAGATCTGGAAGGCAATATCCTCTATCAGCCGGAGGGGATGCATCCGTCTTCTGAAACGAAGATGCACCTTGAGGTATATCGCGTGAGACCGGATGTGCGTGCAGTGGTACACAACCACAGTATTTATGCCACGGCGCATGCCATCAACAATATGCCTATTGTCTCCGATGCATTGACGGAGATGAACGTTACGTTCGGACAGGTTCCGGTCGTACCTTATGGAACACCGGGAACCGACAGGATCTACAAAGACTTTGACAAGTATCTTGGCAATTACAGCGCAGTGCTGCTGGCAAATCACGGCGTTCTGGCTTTCGGAAAGAACCTGGAAAAGGCTTTCTCCGTAGCGGAGGCCGTAGAAAAAGTAGCGCAGACTCTTTACATCGCCAAACAGCTGGGACAGCCCTCCCCGATCCCGGCAGAGGAAGTAAAGGGACTGAGAGCCTTCGGCGAGCAGATGCGGATCAAGGAGATCCAGGCCGCTACAGAACTGAAAAAATAAGAATCCATGATTTCCCTCAAAATCATAGATAAGTAATAATGAATGTAAGATGCAAGGGACGGCACGCTGTGTCGTTCTTTGCATTTAGGGGGAATTTTCGGAAGGAAAACGACGCATACTGGTATTTTTAGGAACAATGCAGGGTGGAAATCTTGCAATGGTTTGTGAAAGTGAGTATGATAGGGATATTGATAAGAGAGAAAGAGGAACTACGGCATGAAAGAACTGAGCCTGACGGAAAAGAAAAAGGCCATGAGCATGGATAAGATCGTCCATGATTCGCTCCATTACTTTGAGGAAAACGGGTATTACAATACTTCTATTGAAATGCTCTGCGAGAAGGCTATGATCTCGCGAACGACGTTTTTCAATTACTTCGGCAGCAAGGAGAAACTGATCAAGCTGATTATGGAAGACGGTCTGAAGGATCTGCGTGAGATGGTGGACGGACTGGATATCGACGCGGAAGAAGATCCGAAAGAATGCTTTATGAAAGTGATCCTGTTTCAGATGGAAGCGGTGCGAAAATATAAGAATACGACCTTCGTCTATTATCGCATGATGATGGAAGACGAAGAGTGCCGGCAGATCCAGAAAGCGTATGATGAAGCTATTTCCGAGGTGCTGGACCAGATACAGAACAAGTGGGACTTCCATACGAAGCATTCCCGTCAGTGGATCGAGCACAGCATCGGCGGCGCCTTTATGCACATCGTGACCCTTGAACCGGAGGAGGAATGGGAGGCCAGACTTCGCGACAATATTGGCGGGATTCTGGATATGATGCGCTGAAGCCAATCAATTATAAATCCGGACATGAAAAAAGTCCCTGCATGCAGCAAAAAGTCTGCGGTGGGGACTTTGCAGTTTTTGTCTTTGCAGCAGAAACCGGGACGGGATCTACAGCAGCTCTTCAAAGCTTTCGATGTAGCGATCGGAAAGCTCCTGGATCTCCGCCTTGTTCTGTTCTTCGTTTTTATCGGCAACGGCAATGACGTAAAAACCGGCTTCCTTGGCACCGCGAATGGCTAACAGACCATCTTCCAGTACGATGGTTTCGTTCTTCGGCGTTCCCAGTTTTTTGTGAGCGTCATGGAATACTTTCGGGCTTTCTTTGTCCCCGCCCGCTTCTTCACAGGTCATGATGAATGTAAAGTAGTCGCGGATTCCCAGCCGCACAAGAATTTCGTCGGCGATTGCTTTGTCGGTGGATGTTGTAATGCACATAGCAACGCCTTTCTGCTTGAATTTTTCCAGCAGAATCGGTACGTACTCCTTGATGTCCGCGCTTTGCAGGTAATCTTCCCTCAGAATCGTATTGAAGCCCTTGGCAATCTTAGATTCGATGGTTGCGATTCGGTATTCATCCTTAAGATAACTGCAGAGCACCGGTAAAGTCATGGCTTTTGTCTTTTCGCGAAGATCCGGTTCCGGATTCTTTCGCAGTGATGTAATGTATCGTGCGGCAACACCTTCCCAGATTTCTGTCGTATCAAGAAGTGTTCCGTCCAAATCAAAAATTGCTCCGCTGATTTTCATAATATTGCCCTCCTGTATATCACAAAATAAGATAGAACTTATTCCACTTAACAATACCATTGAAAACGGTGATTGTCAATATTTGAATCCCTTGGAATCGTTGACAAACAGCCGTTTTTACAGTATAATAATTCGATATGACAATAGGTCAAAAAACGCATGGCGGGAAGCCTTGAAAGGAGAATTACCAACATGGCAGAGATCATGAATGAAGAATTATTGTTAACCCAGGAAGGTTACGACAAAATAGTAAAGGAACACGAGGAACTTGTTTCCGTAAAGAGAGCAGAAGTTGCTGAACGTCTGAAGGAAGCGATTTCTTATGGAGATATTTCCGAAAACGCAGAATATGACTCTGCGAAGAATGAGCAGGCTGAACTGGAAGAAAAAATTCACAAGCTGGAAATGATGATTCGCAAGGCAAGAATCGTGCAGGAAGAAGATGTCAAGGGAGATGTGGTGAATGTCGGTCTGAAAGTAACGGTCAAGGATCTGGATACCGGTGACGAAGAAACGTTTGCCATCGTAGGAGCAACGGAATCCGATCCGTTCAACGGTAAAATTTCCACAGACTCTTCAGTAGGAAAAACTTTGATCGGTCACAAGAAGGGCGATAAGGTGGTTGTTGAAATCCCGGACGGATTTATAAACTATGAAATTTTAGAAATTTCCAGATAAGAAGAAAGAGGTGTAGCAATTGCATTGGGCAGAAAAGATAGCAGATAGAATCATTAAGAAGAACCCGGACAAAGAAGAATATGTTTGTGCGGCGGGCATCAGCCCATCGGGTTCAATACATATCGGTAATTTTCGTGATATCGCCACGAGCCTTTTTGTAGCGAAGGCTATCGTTAAACGGGGAAAGAAAGCAAAGCTTCTCTTTTCGTGGGACGAATTTGACCGGTTTCGCAAGGTGCCGGCCAATGTTAAAGCCATAGATCCGGAAAACAAGATGGAGCAGTATATCGGCAGACCATACACATCTGTTCCGAATCCGTTTGATACTGAACACGAAAATTATGCCAAGTATTTTGAAGACGAATTCATGAAATCAATCGAGAAATTCGGAATTGAAATGGATTATCGCTATCAGACAGATATGTACACATCCGGAGCATACCGGGATGATGTCATCGAGGCAATTCAGAAGAGGAAGGAAATATTCGATATTCTGGACAGCTTCCGGACGCAGGATGCTCAGGAGGGAGAAAGGGATGCATATTTCCCTGTAAGTATTTTCTGCCCGGAATGCCATAAGGACACGACGAAGATCATATCCGTATCGGAAGACGGCACGGTGGCTGAGTATGAATGCGAATGCGGACACAAGGGAACTTTTGATTTTAAAAAGGATACCGGATGCAAGCTGGCATGGAAAATCGACTGGCCGATGCGCTGGAGATACGAAAACGTTGACTTTGAGCCGGGCGGCAAGGATCATGCAAGTCCGGGCGGAAGCTATGAGACGAGCAGCGTGATTTCCAGAAAAATCTTCAATCACGAACCGCCGATGTTCCAGGGATATGAATTCATCGGAATCAAGGGATCTACAGGCAAGATGTCAGGTTCCTCCGGACTGAACCTGACCCCGGAAACGCTGCTGAAGATTTACGAACCGGAGATTATTCTCTGGCTGTATTCGAAAACAGATCCGAAGAAAGCTTTCGATTTCTGTTTCGATGACGGAATTCTTCGTCAGTATTTTGAATTTGATAAAATGTATAACGATTATAAAGCAGGCAAAGCCAATGAACATAATCAGACTGTTATGGAATTTTCTCTGATTGATGACAGAGAAATCAAGACGGTGCCGATGAGTCTGCTGGTGCAGCTGGGATCCATCGTGGACTTTAATGTACCGATGATGGAAACCGTGTTTGAAAAGATCGGGACTCCGTACAAGTACGAAGATTTTGATACTCGCCTGGAACGTGCTGAATACTGGCTTTACCAGTGTGCTCCGGAATCCGCCAATAAACTGCGCGGATGGAGAGACTTCGATTTGTATGAAACGTTCACGGACGAAGAAAAGAAAGAAATTGAAATCCTGTATAATTATATAAAAGCAGGGGAATATGATTTGGATTCGCTCAACACCAAGCTGTATGACATACCGAAGGAAGTTTACGGCATGGATAGAGAAGATTTGAAGAAACTGCAGGGTGCATTCTTTAAGAATGTATACAAGCTGCTGATCAGCAAAGAGAGAGGACCGAGATTATATTTGTTCCTGTATGCAATCGACCGAGAACGTTTCATGCATCTGCTTGACTTTTCTCATCCGGAAACAGAAGAGGAAGCTGCTGCAAAGAAGGCTGCGGAAGAAGCGGAAAAGGAACCTGAAATCGTTAAGGTATACGGTGAACCTGATGAGGTTAAACCTATTACCGAGCCGGAAATTTCAATAGACAAGTTCTTTGAAATGGATTTGCGTGTCTGCAAGGTTCTCAAGTGCCAGGAAATCCGCAAGGCGCACAGCAACTATAAGCTGACACTGTTTGACGGCATCAAGGAGCGCGTAATCGTATCGAGCATCAAGAATGACTATAAGCCGGAAGAATTGATAGGAAAGAAGATTATCGTAGTGGCAAACCTGGCGCCGGCAAGAATGACGGGTGTTATGAGTGAAGGAATGCTGCTGGCGGGAACAAACAATGCATGCGGATGCCAGATTATTTTCGTAGATGATATCGTTCCGGAGGGAACCAGAATCTGTTAAATACAATATAAATATCGACAGGAGACCAGCTATGAAAAGTCAAGGTGATTTTTGCAAATAATTTAAAATTTTT
>CAVCML010000101.1:0-13695 GCA_963603335.1 Bacteroidaceae bacterium
GAATCTGGCTGATTTTCTGTTTTTCCTTTACTTTTCAAAGGATTAAAGGTATAATAATAGGCACTATGTGTTTATAATCGAGGAGGACATATATTCATGAAAGCAACATTAATTTCAAAAGAAAACAACGATGCGAAATTTACCATCGAGATTACTGCAGAAGAATTCGAAAATGCAATTATTGACGTGTATAAAAGTCAGAAAGATAAATTTTTAATCGACGGCTTCCGTAAAGGTAAAGCTCCGAGAAGCATTATCGAAAAGAAGTATGGCGACAGCATTTTCTTTGAAGATGCTATCAACAAGCTTTTCTCACTCCACTATCCGCTGGCACTGGACGAACTGGATCTGGATGTTATCGACAGACCGAGAGCTGATTTCAGCGAGCTGAAAAAGGGAGAAGGCTTTACTATAACTATCGAAGTTGCATGCTATCCTGAAATCGAAGTAAAGGATTATAACGGCGTTGAAATCGAAGAGGTGAAAACCGAAGTATCCGATGAGGACGTGGAAAATGAAATCAAGAGCATGGCAAGAAAGAATTCCAGAATGGTAACGGTTGACAGACCGGCTCAGGATGGAGACATGGTTCTCATTGATTATGAAGGATGGGTAGGCGACGAGCAGTTTGAAGGCGGTACCGCAGAAAGACAGCCGCTGAAACTGGGTTCCGGTACATTTATTCCGGGATTTGAAGAGCAGCTGGTTGGCGTAAGCACAGGTGAAAACAAGGATGTCAAGGTTACATTCCCGGAAGAATACCATGCAGCGGATCTGGCCGGCAAGGAAGCTGTATTCAAGTGCAAGGTTCACGAGATTAAGGAAGAAGAACTGCCTGAAATCAATGATGAATTTGTAAAGGACATCAGTGAATTCGATACGCTGGATGAACTGAAAGAAGATACAAGAAAGAATCTTGAAAAAGCTGCGGAAGCTAAAGACGAAAATAAGATGAAGGATGAAGCTTTGAAGAAGGTATACGAAGCTAATGAATTCGATGTACCGGACGTTATGGTAGAATCCGAAATCGACAATATGATGTCTGAATTCGATCAGCAGCTGAGAAGCCAGGGCATGAGCCTTGAGTCTTACTTCAAGTATCTCGGAACGGAACCGAAGGAATTCAGAGATAACTTGAGAGAAGAAGCTCTGAAAAAGGTTAAGACTAGAATGATTATCAATGCTGTGGCTGAGCAGGAAAAATTTGAAGCTACGGATGATGATATAAATCAGGAAATCGAAGGAATGGCAAAACAGTATGGTCTGGAAGCCGACAAGATAAAGGAAATGATCGGCGATCAGAATGTTAATATGATTGCAGGAGATATCAGACTGAAAAAAGCCATTGATTTCATCTACGACAATGCTGTAAAGAAATAAATGAAACGATAGAAGGAGGTCCGGATTATGGCATTGATTCCTTATGTTATCGAACAGACAGCCAGGGGCGAACGCTCCTACGATATCTATTCGAGGTTACTAAAGGATAGAATTATATTTTTAGGAGAAGCCATCGATGAGAATGTGGCAAGCACCATCGTTGCGCAGTTGTTGTTTCTGGAAGCAGAGGATCCGGATAAGGACATAAACCTGTATATCAACAGCCCCGGCGGTTCCGTAACCGCCGGTATGGCAATTTACGATACTATGCAGTATATCAAGCCGCAGGTTTCAACCATTTGTATAGGTATGGCGGCAAGCATGGGAGCTTTTTTGCTTTCGTCGGGACAGAAAGGCAAACGCTATGCACTGCCTAATGCAGAGATTATGATTCATCAGCCGCTGGGAGGCGTGCAGGGTCAGGCAGAGGATATTAAGATTCATGCGGAGTGGATTCTTAAAACGAGAGAAAAACTCAACAAAATTCTCAGCGCCAACACGGGACAGCCTCTTCATATCATTTCACGCGACACGGACAGAGATAACTTCATGTCGGCAGATGAGGCAATGCAGTATGGCCTCATTGATCAGGTGATACACAACAGATAAAGAAGAGGGTGGAGATATGAGTAAATATGACGAAAATAATGAACTGCGGTGTTCCTTCTGCGGAAAACCGCAGAGCCAGGTGAAACGTCTCATCAGCGGATCAGGGGTTTATATCTGCAATGAGTGCGTTGCACTCTGTCAGGATATTCTGGCAGCTGAGGAGCATCGGGGTGCGGCTGCAGGCGAACCTGCCGGCGGATTGGCAGATAAGCTTCCGCGTCCTAAGGATATTGCGGAGATTCTGTCAGAATACGTCATCGGACAGGATGAAGCAAAAAAGGCACTGGCCGTAGCGGTATACAATCACTACAAGAGGATTCGCAGCGAAAGTCTTCAGACTGAGGATGATGAAGTGGAGCTTCAGAAGAGCAATATTGTAATGGTGGGGCCTACAGGCTCAGGTAAGACATTACTGGCGCAGACTCTTGCAAAGATTCTGGATGTACCGTTTGCTATCGCAGATGCAACGGCGCTGACAGAGGCCGGTTATGTGGGTGAAGATGTTGAAAACATTCTGCTCAAGCTGCTGCAGGCTGCCGATTTCGATATAGATAAAGCACAGCGCGGTATTATCTATGTGGATGAGATTGATAAGATTGCAAGAAAATCGGAGAACCCGTCCATTACGCGCGATGTCAGCGGAGAAGGCGTGCAGCAGGCATTGCTGAAAATTCTGGAAGGTACGGTAGCCAATGTTCCGCCGCAGGGCGGAAGGAAGCATCCGCACCAGGAATTCATTCAGTTCGATACCACTAACGTGCTGTTTATCTGCGGCGGTGCTTTTGACGGCCTGGATAAAGTCGTGCAGAAGAGAATCGGAGAAAAAACCATCGGATTCAATTCCAATGTGGAAAACAACAAGATGGAGCAGGCGGAAATCATGAAGCACGTGCAGCAGGAGGATTTGCTGCGGTATGGATTGATTCCGGAATTTATAGGAAGACTGCCGGTTCTCGTAACGCTGGAGGAACTTTCGAAAGATGCATTGGTTCGTATTATCACAGAACCTAAAAATGCACTGGTAAAGCAGTACAGAAAACTGTTTGATATGGATCACGTGGAACTGGAAATTCAGCCGGATGCAATCGAAGCGATTGCAGAAAAAGCTCTGGAACGAAAAACAGGTGCCAGAGGACTTCGCGGCATAATGGAGAAAATCATGACCAATATCATGTACGAAGTACCGTCCAGAGACGATGTGAAGACGTGCATTATCACAAGGGAAACCGTGGAAGCGGAACAGGATCCCAAACTGGTGTTAGCTGAGCCGAAACTCGCAGATGTGAAGGACAAGACAGCGGAAACGGCGTAAAAAAGAGTATTAGGGCGGCTTTAAGTCGCCTTATTATATATACAGAACCCGGGACTGCCAAGGCAGTATACGGGATAAAAATGTCGTGTCGGTATGAGACGGCAGATAGAGGAGGGAATTACATGGATGAGAAAACAAAACAGACGATCAATCCAGATGAAATAGATGAAATAACAGAAGAAGAATTAGGCTTCAAAGAGAATTCGGAAGTGGTGGATTTACCGATGATTCCGCTGCGCGGACTCTCGGTGTTTCCGAATATGGTGCTGCATTTCGATATCGGCAGAGAAAAGTCCATCAATGCTCTGGAAAAGGCTATGATTATGGATCAGCACATTTTCCTCGCTTCGCAGAAGGACGACGATACCGATCTTCCGACACCGGATGATTTTTATCATATCGGTACCATAGGAAAGATTAAGCAGATGCTGAAATTGCCGGGAGATTCCATTCGTGTATTGGTGGAAGGCATATGCAGAGGCCGGATT
Source organism: Bacteroidaceae bacterium (assembly GCA_963603335.1). Classification (GTDB taxonomy): domain Bacteria; phylum Bacillota; class Clostridia; order Peptostreptococcales; family Anaerovoracaceae; genus Lentihominibacter. The sequence goes on from CAVCML010000101.1 coordinate 3,790, forward strand.
GAAGATATTCTTTTTGAAGTTCCGTATTTTCGCTGCAGAATCAGAAAGATTGAAGATGAGCCGGTTAAGGAGGATGATGCAGAGGCGGAAGCTCTCATGCGCACCGTGCTGACCAGTTTTGACGACTATATCGGCATTAATCAGAATTTGGCGCCGGAAGTATTCGCCACAGTGGTATCCATCAAGGAACCCGGTCAAATGGCGGATATGATTGCATCTCATATAGAATGCAAACTGGAGGACAAGCAGATTCTCCTGGAGACCCTGGATCCGAAGGAGCGCCTTGAAAAGCTCAATAACATACTGCTGAAGGAAATTGAAATCCTCAATATCGAACAGGATATATCATCCAAGGTGAAATCTCAGATTAACCACAATCAGAGAGAATATTACCTGAGAGAACAGATGAGAGCTATCCAGGAAGAGCTTGGCGTTGCGGAGGATATCGAGAATGAAATCGAAGGATTCCACAGCAAGCTGGAAGCTTTGCAGCTGGAAGAAAAGATAAAAGAAAAAATTGAGAAGGAAATAAACCGTTTCTCCAAGATGCAGCCGTCGTCTGCGGAAGCAACCGTAAGCCGCAGCTACATCGAAACGGTGCTGGAACTTCCGTGGAACAAAGAAAGTGAAGACAACCTGGATCTCAATAAGGCGGAGGAAATCCTCAATGAGGATCATTATGGCCTTGAGAAGGTAAAAGAGCGTGTGCTGGAATATCTGGCGGTCGTACAGCTGTCTGAAAGCCTCAAAGGACCGATTCTTTGCCTGGTAGGTCCTCCGGGAGTCGGCAAAACATCAATTGCGAAAAGTGTTGCACGTTCGATTAACCGTGAATTTGTCAGAATGTCGCTCGGCGGAGTCCGGGACGAAGCGGAAATTCGCGGTCACAGAAGGACATATATAGGTGCAATTCCGGGTCGGATTATGAACGCTATCAAGGAATGCGGCACCAAGAATCCTGTATTCCTCTTTGATGAGGTGGATAAAATCGGTGCTGACTACAAGGGCGATCCGGCATCCGCATTGCTTGAAGTGCTGGATCCGGAGCAGAACAAAGACTTTACGGATCATTATCTGGAAGTGCCGTTTGACTTATCAAAGGTTATGTTTATCACGACGGCAAATTCGACGGATACGATTCCGCGCCCGCTGCTCGATCGTATGGAAGTAATCGAGGTCAGCGGATATACGGAAGAAGAGAAGCTGAATATCGCGGAAAAATACCTGGTACCGAAACAAATTCGGGAAAATGGTCTTTCCAAGAGCAATATCTCTTTCAGTGAGCAGGGTATTCGGACTATCATAAACTATTATACGAGAGAATCCGGTGTGCGCAACCTGGAGCGTGAAATCGGAAACCTTTGCAGAAAGGTGGCTAAAAGCTACGTCTGCGGCGATACGAAGAAGGTTAATATGTCCGGTAAAAAGGTTCAGGAACTTCTGGGAAAGAAAAAATTCCACTTCGATATCATCAAAGGTGAAACGGAGGTCGGTGTGACGACAGGTTTGGCGTGGACTGTAGTGGGCGGAGATACGCTGTTCATTGAAACCGTGGCTGTACCCGGAAGCGGCAAGCTGGTACTTACCGGGCAGCTGGGTGATGTGATGCAGGAATCCGCAAAGGCAGGAATCAGTTATATCCGTTCGGCAGCTCACGAACTTAAGATAGACGAAGAGTTTTATAAAAAATACGATCTGCACATTCACATTCCGGAAGGCGCAATTCCAAAGGATGGCCCGTCTGCGGGCGTGACAATGTGTACGGCTATCATATCCACATTGACGGGTATCCCCGTACGCAAGGATGTAGCTATGACGGGCGAGATTACGCTGAGAGGCAAGGTGCTGCCGGTAGGCGGTATTCGCGAAAAAGTACTGGCAGCTCACAGAGCAGGCATTCGCAAGGTGCTTTTGCCGAAGGACAATGAACCGGATATTCTGGACATTCCGGAGGGAGCTCGCGATGAGATGGAATTCGTGCTCATCAAGCACGTGAAGGATGCGTTAAAGCAGGTTCTTGTAAAGGATAAAAAGGATGAACATAAAAAAGTCAGAGCTTGAGACAGTTGCAGTTAAACCGAATCAGTATCCGCAGGAGGGAGTTCCCGAAATTGCTTTTGCGGGTAGATCCAATGTGGGGAAGTCATCTCTTCTGAACCTGCTGACCGGCCGTAAAAATCTGGCTCGTGTCAGCGGCAGCCCGGGGAAGACAAGAACCATTAATTTCTACAGAATCAACGATGAATTTCGCATTGTCGACTTGCCGGGATACGGATATGCAAAGGTTTCGAAATCGGTTTCCGAGGGCTGGGGAGAGATGATGGAACGGTATCTGCAGCAGCGGGAGAGCCTGTACAAGGTTATACAGCTGGTGGATATCCGGCATGCACCGTCAAAGCAGGACATTGAGATGTATCAGTATCTGCGCCACTTTGGGCTGGATGGAATAGTTGTTGCCACCAAAGCGGATAAAATTTCGAGAAATCAGCTGCCTAAACAGATAAAGCTGATTCGGCAGACTCTGAAACTGTCGGCGGACGACACGGTGATTCCGGTATCGGCGCTTAAGAAGACGGGATACGAGGAATTGCTGGATGTAATGGAAGAAATACTGGAGGCTTAAATGCAGTTTTTAGGAATACAGGTATTGCTTAGAAGAATTAAAGCTATTCGTTTTATGATGGCCGATAAAACTGTGCCGAAACGAAAGAAAGCACTTATTGTTTTCGGCATTATTTACCTGTTTCTGCCCATCGATTTAATACCGCCTATTTTATTTCCAATCGGCTGGATTGATGATTTTCTGCTGTGGCTATTCATCCTGTGGTACCTGCGAAAAGAGCTGGACAGCTACTGGACCGGCGGGAAAACAAAAGATTTTTCAAAAAAGTATCGCGGGAAAAACTTTGTCAATGATGTAGAATACGAAGTGAAGGAAGAATCGTCAAAAGAGCAGAAAGACTCCGAAAACGGAGAAAATACAAATTAAAAACAAGGAGATATCGCTATGCATCAGGAAACAATCGGAACAGTTATGATCACACAGGAACAGATTAATGCAAAGGCTGCTGAGATTGCAAGAAAGATCGAAAAAGACTTTGCAGGCGAGGAAATCGTGCTCATCGGTATTCTGCGGGGCGCGGTGATGTGGATGGTCGATATTATGAAAAACGTCAATCTGGATATGGTTATCGATTTTATGGCGGTAAGCAGCTACGGAGCTTCCACAAAGTCTTCGGGAGTTGTTAAAATAAATAAGGATCTGGATACTAATATCAGCGGTAAAAACGTCATTATCGTTGAGGATATCGTAGATTCCGGGACTACGCTCAACTACTTGAAGGAATACCTGCAGAATCATAATGCAAAGTGCGTTAAGATTTGTGCATTGCTGGACAAACCGGAAGGACGGAGAGTGAGCATAGACGTGGATTACATCGGATTTACCGTGGATGATCGATTCATAGTGGGATACGGACTGGATTTTGACCAGAAATACAGAAATCTGCCGTACATCACATACCTGGAACAGGAGCAGAACGGGAAATCATAAATTTATATCGAATCAGTAAAAACAAAAAAGCGTCGTGCATGCTGCGGAAACTTTTCTGATAGCATGCGGACGCTGTTTTAAGTTTTTCACCCGGTGAAAAGCTTTGACTTTTAAAGGTGCTTGCAGTAACATCATATTAAGGTGAGGTTTGCGCTGAGGTGCGTATGTATATGAAAAAACAACTGGAAAAATTGAAGAAATTTTGGAAGCTTATCTTCGGCAGAACGGGAATTTTGATTCTTCTGCTCATAGTGCAGGCGGTAATCTTATTCGGCGGGTTTGCGTATATCGATAAGGATATGTGGCTTGCAAACTACGCTGTCGGACTTCTTGCTGCAATCATATTGATATACATTCTCAACGCCAGGAGCAACCCGAGTTTCAAACTCATGTGGATTATATTGATACTTTTGGTGCCGGTCGTTGGGGTGGTTTTCTATATTTTTACCAGGCTGCAGCCGGGTACGGCGTATATTTCCCATCGGGTTAATGCGCTGATAGAGGATGAAAAGGATTATCTGATGCCTCATAAAGGCACGCTGTACGATGTGTATGCGGAGTCCAGGCAGGAATGCGGTTTTATGAGGTATATGTATCAAAAGGGAAAATATCCGGTCTACAACAATGCCAGCGTCAAATATTTCCCGCAGGGAGAAGATAAATTTCAGGAGCTCATGTATCAGCTGGAGAGAGCGGAAAAATTTATATTTCTGGAGTACTTTATCGTGGACAAGGGGTTTATGTGGAACCGTGTGCTGCGCGTTTTAGCTCGAAAGGCGAGAGAAGGGGTGGAAGTGAGGTTCATGTATGACGGAACCTGTACATTATCGCTGCTGCCGAGAAATTATCCGAAACGTCTGGAGAAGCTGGGGATTAAGTGCAAAGTCTTTGCACCTATGAGACCGTTTTTATCAACCCATCAGAACAATCGGGATCACCGGAAAATCGCGGTTATCGATGGAAGAGCAGCATTTACGGGAGGCGTGAATCTTGCGGATGAATACATCAACAGAAAGGAACGGTTCGGCCACTGGAAAGATACTGCCGTTATGGTGCAGGGAGAGGCTGTCAACAGCTTCACTCTCATGTTCCTGCAGCTGTGGGACATCAATGAAAAGAATAAAGAGGACTACAGCAGGTACATGCAGACTGAGACAATTATCGACAGGGGCATGAGAAACGGCGGCTATGTGGTTCCGTACGGAGACAGTCCGTATGACGATGAAGAAGTAGGTGAAAAGGTATATCTGGATATTCTGAACCGGTCGCAGGATTATGTTCATATCATGACGCCGTATCTCATTATCGGCGAGGAAATGATTAATGCAATGATTTTCGCAGCGCAAAGAGGTGTGGAAGTCAAGCTGATCCTGCCGCATATTCCGGATAAGAAATATGCGTATATGCTCGCGCGAACTTATTATGAGGAGCTGATAAGCAATGGCGTGGAAATCTATGAATACACGCCGGGATTTGTTCACGCCAAGGTGTTTGCCAGCGATGATGAGCGTGCTGTGGTAGGAACGATTAATTTGGATTACAGGAGTCTGTATCTGCACTTTGAATGTGCGGTATATATATGGAAAAACCCGGTAATCAACGATATCGAACTGGATTTTTACAATACACTGGATAAATGTCAGCGGATTGACTTGGAGAATTGCAGGGAATACAGTCCGATTGCCAAGATAATAGGACATATTCTGCGCCTGGTGGCGCCGCTTATGTAAAAAGGGAGGAAAATATGCTTTTTAAACAAATTAACGTGCTCGATGAGAATCTGCAGGTTCAGAGAGACTGTTACGTTGGAGTCAAGGACGGTAAAATCGATTTTATCGGAAGCGAGCGTCCTGCAGGTGACTGGGACAGAGAATATGACGGCAGAAATAAGCTGCTGATGAGCGGATTTTACAATGGTCATGCGCATTCTCCGATGACTCTCATGCGAGGCTATGGAGAAAATATGAAGCTGCAGGACTGGCTCAACAAGAAAATTTTCCCGTTTGAAGACAAGCTGGATGGCAATGCCGTGTACTGGGGAACCATGCTGGCCTTGGCGGAATCTTTCAGGTTCGGCATAGTATCGACGAGTGATATGTACTATTTCTGTGAAGACATGGCCAGAGCGTTTGCAGACAGCGGTGCTAAGGGAAATATCTCGCGCTCAATCACCAATGTAACGGGAGAAGATCCGGCTGTGCTGGAAAGCATGCGGGAAACAAAGGATTTTTATGCAAACTGCAATGGAGCGGAAGATGGAAGAATTCTGGTGGATATGAGTCTGCATGCTGAGTACACATCGGATCCGGCAACGGCACGTGCACTGGCTGATTATGCGCGAACCATTGATACGAGAATGCAGGTGCATGTATCGGAGACGAAGCTGGAACACGAAGAGTGCATCACACGTCACGGAAAGACGCCTGCGGCATACCTGGAGGAAATGGGTATCTTTGATGTGCCGGCGATAGCGGCGCACTGCGTTCATGCAACCGAAGAGGATTTGGAAATTTTCAGACGCAAGGGAGTTACTGTAGCGATTAATCCGGTCAGCAATATGAAGCTGGACAGCGGCATATGCGATGGCGGCAGACTGCTGAGAGAAGGCGTGCTGGCGGCTATCGGAACGGACAGCGTGGCCAGCAACAACAGCCTTAACTTCATCGAGGAAATGAAGCTGATGACTATTGGCGGAAAGATTGCATCCGACGATCCGACCGCGGTTACTCCGAAAGAGGTGATTAGCGCAGCGACGCTGGGAGGTGCAAAGGCTCAGGGAAGAGCTGACTGCGGAGCGCTTAAGACCGGAAATCGTGCCGATTTAATCGTTATGGACCTTTCGGTGCCGAATATGCATCCGATTCACGATATGGTAAACAATATCGTATATTCTGCGTCCGGCAGCGATATTTTAATGACCATGATTGACGGAAAAGTGGTATATGAAAACGGCGATTATTGTACGATGGATATAGAGCGGGTAATTTTTGAGGCGGAAACTGCCACAAAGAATATTCTTGGAATACTGTAGCCTATTTGTAAGCATTTGGAATTGTGATGGAAGTGTGAGAGCTTTGTCGGAAAATCATTGAAAAATATGCATTTGGGAGAAATCGAACTTGACAAAACCGTTGAAAAATGGGACAATAGTGCTCGAAGGTGATTCACCTGACATTGGACTTGTTATAAAAACGGTAGTAAAAACTATTCGTTGTTATTTTTAAGGAGGATTTATTGATGAATAAGGCTGAATTAGTAGCTGCAGTAGCAGAAAAAACTGGTTTTACTAAGAAGGATGCAGAACTGGCAGTTAACGCTTTTGTATCAAGCGTAGAAAGTGCACTGGTTAAGGAAGAAAAAGTACAGCTGATCGGATTTGGTACTTTTGAAGTTCGCCAGAGAAAAGCAAGACAGGGAAGAAATCCTAGAAAACCGGGTGAAGTGATTAAGATTGATGCTTCTAAAGCTCCGGTATTTAAGGCAGGTAAGGCGTTAAAGGATGCTGTAAACAAATAAATGAAATCTCGGGGCAGCGCAGCTGCCCTTTTTTAGTTGCGGAACGGAAAGGCATTAAAAGAATGAGAATCGATAAGTTTTTAAAGAATTCCAGAATCATCAAGCGAAGAACCGTGGCAAAGGAAGCGTGCGAACAGGGCAGAATTTTTTTGAACGGTAAAACGGCCAAGCCGGGAGCCGAAGTGCAGACGGGAGATGAAATCTTTGTCCAGTTCGGGAACGGCAGCCTGCGGGTAGAGGTCGCAGAGCTTCTGGAATCGTGCCGTAAAGAAGATGCAGTGAAGATGTACAGAGTTATAGAATAAGCCGGGGGAAATTTATGAGAACACGGAAACACAGAAGAAAAAGATCCGGTAATCGAGGCATTAAAACGGCTGTTTTGGTTCTGTTCTGTTGTGTGATTCTGGCTGGAATCGGTACTGCTGCAGCCTTTCACTTTATGCCGTCCGGAAGCGAGAAGCAGGAAACGGCAAAACAGATTGAAGAACAGACTATCACGATCGGCAATGCGGGTGACATTATTATTCACAGTCCGTTTTATCGTTCCAGTGCATATAAGAAGGACGGAGACTATGATTTTACCGAGTGCTTTTCCAATATAAAAGATGTGTACGGGAAAGGTGATTTTTCTGTCATAGATATTGAAACTTGCTTAGCCGGCAAGGAAGCGGGATATTCCGGATATCCAATGTTTAAATCACCGGATTCTCTCGTGGACTCTTTGGCGTCAAGCGGTATCGATATGATATTACTGGCTAACAATCACATTTATGATTACGGGAATACCGGATTTTTACGCACGACGCAAGTCATGAAGGATAAGGGGATGCTGTATACCGGTGTACGTCATTCCGAGGACGAGAAACGGTATGTTGTACAGGATGTCAACGGCATTAAGGTCGGTATGATCAATTACGTGTATGAAACGCCGCGTTCGGACGATAAAAAGGGTCTCAACGGTATTGCAGTCGATCAGGAAGTGGCGCCGCTGCTCAATTCTTTTGACCCGAATGATAGGGAAAGCTTTTATAAAGATATTGAAGAGCAGCTTAATCTCATGAGGGAAGACGGTGCGGAATTCTTGATTGTATACCCGCACTGGGGTATTGAATATCAGATGACTGAGGCTGACTGGCAGCGTGAAATTGCGCAGAAACTCTGCGATATGGGCGTGGATGCGATTATAGGAGGACATCCTCACGTTATAGAGCCGGTGGATGTTTTCACCAGTGAAGATGGCAATCATAAGACATTCTGCGCATTTTCGCTGGGCAACCAGCTCTCTAATCAGCGGAGAGAAATGATGCGTCTCAAAACGGGAAATACGGAGGACGGACTGTTTATAAATCTGGAAATTACCAGAGATAAAACCGGTAAAGTATCACTTACCGGTGTGGAATATATTCCGACGTGGGTATATAAAAATGCATCCGGCCCGACATATTCAATCGTTCCGGTGAATGATCCCGATACGGTGGAAGAAAAGACGGGAATCAGCGGAATAAAGGCTCAGGCTCAGGCCTCTTACGACCGAACATATAAGATTATCGGTGATGGAGTTAATAAGGTCAACGAAGCATATGGATTCTAAGAAAAAGTTATACGGACGTTATGCCGCCATGTACAATTTCACATATATGTCCATCGGTGCGCTGACTCCGATGATTGGACAGTATTTGAAGCAGATCGGATTTTCGGGAACTCAAATAGGAACGGTTACGGCAACGGGTACAGCGGTGGCTATTTTCGCGTCGGCTTTCTGGGGCGGCAGATACAGCATGAGCCTGAAAAAGCATGAGATTTTGATTTTTTTGTGCGGGGCGGCGGCATTGGTGAGCCTGCTGCTGAGCGGAATTCATGCGTATGGTTTGTTTCTGCTGGTGTTTGGAATAATGTATTTCTTTCAGGCGCCCATCATGTCGCTCAGCGATGCGTTTACAGTGGAAAGCGGCCAGGATTTTGGCGGATTGCGTGCCTGGGGAGCGATAGGCTTCGCTCTGGGAACATTTGTGATGGGAATTTGCGCGGAAGAACTGAGCCTTTCGATGATTTTCCCGATATACAGCGGCAGTTATCTGATGGCTGTGATGATGATTCTGTGGATACACAAGGAAGAAAGACGAACTCAGCAGCGCACGAAAAATGAGGCGGGAAGTCTGAAAGGTTATGTGGAAGTTTTCAGAATAAAACCTTTGCGCAGATTGATTTTATGCGCGTTTTTCTGGGGCGGAACCAATGTGGCGAATAATACATACTTCAGCTTTTTGTATATGGACGGCGGAGGAACTCTTGCAGGTGTGGGTACCGTCATGCTGCTCATGGTGGGAAGTGAGTTTCCCTTTATGGCGTGGTGCGGACGCCTTTCACGCAGGCTGACCATGGAGAAGCTGACGGCTGTCTCTCTGGGAATATCCGTTGTGCGCTTCCTGATTTTCGGACTTGGCGTTCCGTGGTGGATGCTGCTGATATTATCGGTCAGTCAGGGAGCGGTTAACGGCATTCTTTTGATTGAGCTCGTTCGCTATGCTGCAAAGCTGGCACCGGAAGGTGTGCGCAGTCTGGCAATTTCGGCGTATTATATTATCGGGAGCAATCTCAGTACGATCTGCTGTCAGTTTTTCGGCGGAATTTTATTGGATTATTTCGGTGCAAAGGGCGTGTATTTGTTTTTCTCGCTGTTTAACCTAACAGGGCTCATCCTTTATTTTCTGTTCAGACTTTTTAAGCCGCAGAAGGCGTTTTAAAAAAGAAAAACGGCCGGAAAGCGCATATAAACAGGGGTGCGAAAAAAGCGGCAAAAAAACTCAAAAAAAGATAGAAAAAAGCGTTGACAAGAG
>CAVCML010000102.1:0-10901 GCA_963603335.1 Bacteroidaceae bacterium
TCATGTTTCAAAAGACTGGAAATAAGACTTGACATTTTTTTAATAGTGTTATAAAGTATTGACATAGCAACAGTTTAACGAAGTAAAGCGACAAAACGCTGACGTGATGCAAAACATAACGGAGGATTATTATGAAGAAGAAATTATTATGCGCTGCCATGATTATGATTATGGTTCTGGGAACGCTCGTGATGACAGGCTGCGGAAGCAGCTCCGATGATAGTGCATACAAGGATGCGCTGGTAGTAGGACTGGACGATACCTTTGCACCGATGGGCTTCCGAGATGAAAACGGAGACCTGGTGGGATTCGATATAGATCTGGCAAATGCCGTAGGTGAAGAGCTCGGAATGACAGTGGAATTCAAGCCGATTGACTGGGATGCCAAGGAAATGGAACTGGAATCCGGCACTATCGATTGTGTATGGAACGGTATGTCAATAACACCGGAAAGACAGGAAAGCATGGCGCTGACTGCTAAATATCTGAATAACAAAATCGTATTGATGACGCTCAAGGATTCCAGCACGGATGTTACGAAAGCTTCCGAACTGGCAAACCTGAAGATCGGAACGCAGGCGGATTCAGCGGCTCTGGAAATGCTGCAGTCCAACGAAGCATATGATTCTTTCAAGGACAATATCAAGGAATACGACACATACGATACTGCTATCATGGACCTTAAAGCAGGCAGAGTGGATGTAATCGCAGTGGATCAGGTACTGGGCGAGTACACGAACAAGAATCTGGGCGGCGAGATGAAGGAATGCAGCTATGATTTGGGCGATGATTACTACGTTATCGGTTTTGCAAAGGATAACACAGAGCTTCGCGACAGGGTTAACGATGCCATCGAAAAACTGTACAAAAACGGAGAAGCCGGTAAAATCAGTGAAGACTGGTTCGGTAAGGACATCGTAGTATTTGAACCTTTGGAAGACTAGTAAATGCGGCGCAGACCGCTTTGCAGCAAGAATAAAGTCGGCTTTGCCGATTAAATTAAGAATGCATTAGTTGGGCAGGATTGTACTGCCCAACTTTTGGTGTTTTAACAAGTTGAAAGGATCAAGATCATGGACAAGATTATGGAATTTCTGCCCTTTATGCTGGAGGGAACGATTCTGACGGTAGAGCTGTTTGTTCTCACGCTGGTACTATCGCTGCCGCTGGGACTTCCGGTGGCGCTGGGCAGCAATAGCCGCATCAAGCCGCTTAGCTGGCTCTGCAAAATTTACGTGTGGATTTTTAGAGGAACACCGCTGCTTCTGCAGATGTTTTTCTTCTATTTCTTCTTCCCGCTGGTGCTGCACATTCAGATGAATGTATTCTTTACCGTTGTGCTGACTTACGTGCTTAACTACGCAGCATACTTTGCAGAAATATACCGGGGCGGCATCAACAGCATCGACCGGGGACAGTATGAAGCAGCTTTTGCGTTGGGAATTTCCAAACGGCAGACAATGATTGACATCGTCATGCCGCAGACCATGAAGGCGATTCTGCCGCCGGTAGTAAACGAGGCGGTAACGCTGGTTAAAGATACGGCGCTGGCATCCACACTGCCTGTAATCGACCTGATGAAGGCGACCAACAGTGCGGTTAACCGGATGACTGACGTGACGCCGTTCTTCTTTGCAGCCATCATCTATCTGATTATGACATTTGTGCTGACCATTATTTCAGGACGTCTGGAAAAATTTTTCTCACGGTATGATGCAAAGGAGGAAGACTGATGAGCGGAAAAGTAATACTGGAAATGAAGGATATCGTCAAGGATTACTCCGGATTTAAGGCGGTGGATCACGTGGATTTTTCGCTGCAGAAGGGCGAGATTGTGGCGATTATCGGTCCGTCGGGATCAGGCAAAAGCACATTGCTGCGATGCATTAACGGGCTGAATACGGTTACATCCGGTGAGATTGATCTTGAGGGGGAGACGGGAATGGTGTTTCAGCACTTTAATCTCTTCCCGCATATGACATGCCTTGAAAATATAACCTATGCGCCGATTAAGGTTAAAAAGCTTCCGAAGGATCAGGCGATAGCTCGCGCAAGAGAGCTTTTAAAGATGGTCGGTCTTGAGACGAAGGAGGATGTGTACCCGGCTCATATATCAGGCGGACAGAAGCAGCGTGTGGCTATAGCTCGGGCGCTTGCTATGGATCCGGATATTATGCTGTTTGATGAACCGACTTCGGCGCTGGATCCGGAAATCACCGGAGAGGTATTGAATGTAATGAAGCAGCTTGCGGAAAGACATACCACTATGATTGTCGTAACCCATGAGATGGGATTCGCCAAGGAGGTAGCGGATCGCGTGCTGTTCATGGCCGACGGTAAAATAGTGGAAGAAGGCGATCCGAAGGAGCTGTTTGAGCATCCGAAGAGTGAACGGCTCGTGTCGTTTTTGGGATCCATGCTGCGGGCGTAAAGCTGGCTGAACGGCAGACCTGAAACGGAGAAGGAATGCCGGGCGGAGGCTTTGCAGAAATAAAAAAGAGAAAAACAGGTATCTTTATTATGAGGACGCCTGTTTTTTTTGGGGTGCGCCTGGTGCGCGCCGGATTATTATTTTTTGTATTTTCTGATCAGATTATTGGCTCTGGTCTGGCTGATCCCCAGCCGGGCGGCGACTTTCCGGCTGCTGCCCAGTTCCTCGTATGCATTCCGGATCAGTTGGCGCTCCAGGGAAGCGATGGATTCATCGAAGGAAAGTCCTTTTTTCAGTGTGAATGCCTGCGGGGAAGTTTCGTTCATATGGAACATGGTGTGGGGAAGATCGGTAGGCTTGATGGTGTTGCCTTTCATGGTGAGCACTGCACGTTCGATAACGTTGGAAAGTTCCCGCACATTTCCACGCCAGTAATTGTTTTCGATCAGTTTCATGGCATCTTCGGAAATGAAACCGACTTTTTCGTATTTTTCGTTAAAAATATTGAGAAAATGTGCTGCCAACAGGGTAATATCTTCTTTTCGATCCCGAAGCGGAGGAATCACCAGTTCCAGAACATTGAGCCTGTGATAGAGATCTGCGCGGAATTTCTGGGCTTCGACCATTTTAAAAAGATCCTGATTGGTAGCGCAGATAAACCGCACGTCGATCTTTTGCGGAAGTGCAGCGCCTACTGGTGTAAATTCTTCATCCTGCAGTACGTGCAGGAATTTTGCCTGTTGTTCGAAAGGCAGTTCACCGATTTCATCTAAAAACAGAGTACCGCCGTTGGCTGCCTCGATAAAGCCGCGGCGACCTTCCTTTTGCGCACCGGTAAAAGCGCCCTTTGTATACCCGAAGAATTCAGACTCAAAGAGGGACGGGTTGATGCTGGCCATGTTGACGCATACGAATGGCTTGTCTGCACGATCGCTGTGATGATGGATGTATTTGGCCAGATGACTTTTGCCGGTGCCTGTTTCCCCTAAGATCATGACGGGAGCTTTGACGGAGGCGATATGTTCCGCGTCTTTCAGAATTTCTTTCATTGTGTGGCTCCTGAAAATAAAGTCATCCGTTTCTGCACTTTCTATTTTACCAGGAATCGCTGATAATTCCTTATAAAGGTGTTCCTCTGCTTCCCTGGCTGTCTGGACGATATATTCAACTTCGCCGTTGGAATCCAGCACAGGGACGGTGATGGTATCGACTGTAAAGCCGAGAAAGAGTTTTTGCTGCTGGATAAAAGGCTTTTTTTCTCTGAGCACATATGGCAGACTGGAAGGTGACCAGAGCTGTTCTGCATCCTTCAACTCCGACAGCGTCTTGCCGATCAGATCGTCCGGTTGAAGACCGTAGTGGCGATAGGTGATGCTGTTGACATAAAGCAGTCGCATATCTTTGTCCCATATGAGGATCTCATCAAATGCATGATTCAGAAGCCTTTGAAATGTTTCCAGTGAAAAGTAAGTCATAAGCCCTCCTGTCGTAGTTTCTTTTTTTGGGAAAACGAGTTTGTTTTAACTCGCGATACCACTATTATAACATGCTTAGAGTTAAAAACAACTCGAATCATATGAAAAATAAGCCGTTTGAGTCGATTTGTACTCAAACAGGGCGCAATTTACAATAAAAAGCCGACAAATTCTGGATTTGATCGTGCTCCCGTTCCAGTTTTTCGGATTTCTGATGGATTGCAGGAAAAAAACTGAACAGGCATAACCTGTGCATTTACAGGCTTTTCAAAGAATTTTCAAAAAACTTTTGCCGAAGCTGGTCTTTGTTGGCATAAGGATTGCGAATTATATGGACATAACAAGGTTCACAAAGAAGGAGGAAAAGTTATGAAACTGTTAGAAGGCATAAAAGTCGTGGATTTTACACAGGCGCATGCAGGAAGTCTTTGCACAATGATCCTGGCTGATTTTGGCGCAGAGATAATCAAAATTGAAAGACCGGGGGTTGGAGACCTAGCTCGCTACTGGGGACCCTTTAAAAACGATTCCAGCGGATACTATGCGTATCTGAACCGCGGTAAAAAAAGTATTGCCGTCAATGGAGGCACAGAAGAAGGGAAAAAGATTCTTCTGAATCTGATCAGAGATGCAGACGTTGTTACTGAAAATTTTAAATATGGAAGCATGGAGCGTATGGGTCTGGACTATGACGTTCTGAAAGAAGTAAATCCGGAACTGATTTACGCTTCTTTGAACGGGTATGGACAGACGGGTCCGATGAAGGAAAAGATCGGTCTGGATCTGCAGCTTCAGGCAGGTTCAGGACTTATGGACCGGACAGGATTCCCGGAAGGCGCACCGACCAAAGGTGGTCCGGCAATGGGAGATCACCTCAGCGGAACTTACATGGCCAATGCTATCATGCTGGCGTTGATCGAAAAGCACAAAAGCGGGAAAGGCCAGAAGATCGATATTGCTATTTATGACTGTCTTTACTCAGTTCTGGAGGGAAATCCGGTAACTGTAAGCATGACAGGAACCATCGGTGATCGTATGGGAAATTCCGATCCGACGGCGGCTCCTTACGATACGTTCCAGACCAATGACGGTTACGTGGCAATCGGAGTATCTACCGATCGTCAGTGGGAAAAGTTCTGCGATGCGATGGGAATGGAGGATTTGAAGAACGACGAACGTTACAGGAAGAATAGCGACCGTGTAAAATTGTACTACGAGGGGCTTCGTGACATCGTTGAGAGACGAACCCGAACCATGTCAAAGTTCGATATCGAACAGAAGCTGTGGAATGTGCACGTTTCCTGCGGAGCCGTTTATACCGTAACGGAAGCCATGGCAACAGAGCAGGTAAAAGTGCGGAATATGCTGGTGGAAGTAGAGGATGAAGGAATCGGTGAAAGTATAGGTATTCCTGGAACCATCATCAAATTCAGTGAGACTCCGGGAGGTGTGCAGGGCAGCGCTCCTCTGATGGGGAGAGATACGGCGGCATATCTTACGCAGCTGGGATACAGTGAAACTGACATGGCAGAACTGGAAGAAAAGAATGTAATTCAGCTGGTGAAGTAGACGGGAGGTTTGAAATGAAAGTATTAGAAGGCGTAACAGTAATTGATTTTACACAGGCATACAGCGGACCGTTCTGTACGATGCAGCTGGCTGATTTTGGAGCCAGAGTTATTAAGATAGAGCGGAATAAATATGGGGATCAGTCCCGTTTCTGGTCTCCGGTAAATGAGGAAGGCGAAAGCGGTTACTATGCAGCTATAAATCGTGGAAAAGAGAGCGTAACACTGGACATCGGAACTGCTGAGGGGATTGAAATTGCGAAGAAGCTGATTGCAAAAGCAGACATTATGGTAGAGAACTTCAGCGTGGGATCCATGACTAAGAAGGGACTGGGTTACGAGGAGGTAAAGAAGATCAATCCGGAAATTATTTATGGCTCTATTTCCGGATATGGACAGAATGGTCCGTGGAAGAACCTTGCGGCTTACGATAATGTAGTACAGGCGCAGTGCGGGTTGATGGAAATGACTGGGGATGAAGATGGCGTTCCGACCAAGGTGGGTGTTTCCGTAGGAGATAACTATACCGGTCTGGAAATGTCACTTGCGATTGCGATGGCATATTTCAATAAGCTGAGAACCGGAAAAGGGCAGTACATTGATGTCGCCATGTACGATACTCTGTTTGGAATCATGGAGTCTCCGATTTTGTGGAAAGAGCTGGGGGGAGTCGAAATCACCCGCTGTGGCAATACCGATCCTACCCTGTTCCCGTATGACGTATATCCGTGTAAGGACGGGTACTTTTCGCCGGGCGTTGCTGCGGGATCAAAAAAAGAATGGACCGCTTTCTGTAATGCCATCGGTATGCCAGAGCTTTTAGAGAACGAGAGATGGATGTCCAATGACAATCGAATCGAAGATTATGAGGAATTGACAGAGATAGTCAGCAAATTTTTCCTTACAAAAACAAAAGCGGAACTGAGCGAAATCTTCGACTCTTATAAAATTCCCAATGCACCGGTCAACACGATCCCGGAACTGATCAAGGATCCGCAGCTCAAAGCAAGAGATATGCTCATTGAATTAACGGATGAGGCCATTGGCGATTATGTGGCAAGTGGAAATCCGATGAAGATGAGCCTTACACCGCCGGTCATTGAGAAAACTGCGCCGCTTCTGGGTGCTGATACCGACCGTGTTCTGGCCGAGCTGGGATACAGTGCGGATGAAATCACAAAATTACATGAGGTCGAGGTGATTTAAGATGGGAAAAAAGAAACTTTCTTCAAAATATGAGATCGGGCTGATGATCGTAAGTCTGCTGATCGTTTCGATCATGGTTATTGCGTTGACGGTGTTCCCAGAAATGGGCGTCAGCCTGTCCCATACACTGATGCATTTCCTGACTTACAGATTTGGTTCCATTATGCAGTTTATTGCGCTTGGGGTGTTTATCGGACTGATCGTGCTGGCCATATCCAAGTACGGCAATATTCGTCTGGGAAACAGCAAGCCGGAATTCAGGACTGTTTCATGGGTGGCTATGATGTTTTTCTGCGGTAATGGTGCAGGTACCGTGTACTGGGCGTTCCTGGAGTGGGGATATCATTTTAACGCGGCGCCACAGCTTCATGGAGTGGCGATTTCAGATGCGTATAACTACGAACAGTCCCTGGCGTACTGCTTTTATGACTGGGGACCGATCGCATGGGCGCTGCTTTGCGTTTTCGTTTTACCGTTTGCCTATCACTATCATGTGATGAAGGATAATGATCTGAAGTTTTCTGCTTTGACCAAGCATACGGTGGGCGAAAAAGCATCCCGTGGATGGCTGGGAAAAATTGTAGATTTCCTGTTTATTTTCTCAGCGATCGGTTCTGTTGCCATTACTGCGGGTACGTCTGGATCCACCATTGCAGCGACGATCGCAGATCTGATCGGGATCAACACATCCTTTGGTCTTACCGTCGGTGTTTTACTGGGCGTTACGGTGCTGTATTCGATCACTTCCATGTCGGGTGCGGCTAAAGGTATGCGGAGGATCTCGGATTCCAATGTATATCTATGTCTGCTGATGCTGGCATTCGTTTTCATCGTAGGTCCGACGCAGCAGATCCTGGATTCCATTATCAATGCACTGGGTCTGATGGGAAGCGATTTCGTGCGCATGACGACCTGGAATGATCCGGCAGGGCAGAGTGGATACCCACAGAACTGGACGGTATTCTATCTGATCTACTGGTTTGTATTCGGACCGTTCACTGGATTGTTTGTCGCCAAGATTTCCAAAGGCAGAAAAATCCGGGAAATCATCATCAATATGATGGTGTCCGGATCTGCCGGTCTTATGTGTTTCTTTGGGATCATGGGTACTTATCAGATGAATTTGAGAGAAAAGGGCATCCTGGACATACCGCAAATGCTGAAAGATGGAGAGGCGGAGAGCATTGCACTGAAGACGTTGCACACTTTGCCGCTAGACAAGGTCGTTACTCTGGTCTATCTCTTTGTAATCATCCTCTTTCTGGCTACGACCATGGATGCGATTTCGCAGACTCTTGCTCAGACGATCGCAAAGAATCTGAAGAACGGTGAAGAGCCGTCCAGGGCATTGAAGTTCGCATGGTGTTTGATCCTCTGCGCACTTCCAATCGCGATCTATTCTATTGGAACGGATATCAATACGATCAAATCCATCGTGCTGCTTACAGGCTTTCCGCTTGTCATCGTGCTGGCGATCGTATATAAGGGATTCCTCAGTGAGATGTTTAAGAAATTTAAACCGAAGAGCCGGGATGAAATCGAAGAAGAGGGGCGGATCCTGGAAGAACCTGAAGCCACGGAAGAATAAAACTTTGTGCAAAACTCCCTATACATATTAAATAATTACCTGTTATGTTGAAGCGGAAGACGATGTTGCCTTCCGCTTTTTTCTTTGTTGCATTTCAAAAGTGTTTTGTTACTGTATTTCAGGGGCGCCTGCCAGGAGCCTGCGTGTCTGGCTGTAGAAAACGCCGGAGGAGCATCCCAACATCAGGATGGCGAGAACAGCCAGCAGGATAAAGGTGTGGATAGTACCGGCAGTGGTGCCGGAAGTCATGGTGTTGGCGGCGGCCTGTGATGAAGCAACGATGGTGGAGCAGACTGCCGTTCCGACAGCACCCGCCAGCTGCTGCAGTGTATTTATGACTGCGTTGCCGTCGCTGCTGAGTTCCTGCGGCAGAGCACTGAGACCGTTGGTCATGGTGGTTCCTACGGAAAATCCCTGCCCCAAAGCAAAGAAAATATAAAATGCGGCAATCATTAAAATATTGCTTTTGGCAAGGAAGAGGGCAAAGCAGGCAGCGGAAATGATTATGAAAATATTCCCTGTGAGAATCGGTTTCCTGGCACCTATGCAATCCAGCAGCCTACCGCTGAACGGTGAAAGTGCAGCTCCGATGATGCAGCCGGGAAGCAGCAGACAGCCTGAGATGAAGGCATTTTCGCCTGATACCAGCTGTGCATAGTTGGGAATGAGGAAACCCATGCCGAGGCAGATGAACTGAATCAGCAGAATTGACATCACGCTGAGAGTGAACGGCGTATAGCAAAAAACCTGCACGCGGAGCAGCGGAAATCTGCTGCAAAGGCTGCTGCGGTAAAAGAATGTGAGTGAAACTGCGCTGACTGCCAGCAGAAGCAGGACTGGAAGGCTTATCCAGCCGTATGAAGATGCCAGATTGATGCCAAAAATCATTGCTGAAAATCCAAGGGAAAGCAGCAGGTAATCTTTCCAGCCAAATGGCAGCTTATGCGTAGCGGAAACCTGGCGGATGCTGCTCAACCCGAAGAGCAGAGACATAATCAGCAGCGGCAGCAGTACGATAAAAATCATGCGCCAGCCCAGCAGATTGACGATCATGCCGCCCACGGATGGCCCTACGGCGGGAGCAATGGCGGTAATCAGGGAAGCAGTTCCCATCATAACGCCCATTTTATCGTAGGGAGCCTGCTCAAGCACGATGTTGAACATCAGCGGCAGGGCAATCCCGGTGCCGACGCCTTGGATCAGCCTGCCGAGAAGCAGGAGCGCGAACACCGGAGCAGAAGCGCATATGATTGTTCCGGCGATAAACAGGATGTTTGCGGTCAAAAAAAGTGTCTTAGTTCGGAACCTGCGCTTGAGCCAGGAAGAAGCCGGTATGATTATCGCCAGAATCAGCAGATAGCCGGTGGTAATCCACTGAACCGTGGACGTTCCGATATGAAATTCTTTCATCAGAGTAGGAAATGTAACGTTCATTGCGGTTTCCACTACGACGCCGGAAAAAGACATAATTCCTGCGGCGATGATGGAAAGTATCAGTTTAGAGTCTATTTTTCGTTCAAATTCGGTCATTGATATATCCTTTCATATGAGAGCCGCCTGATTCGCAGCAGGGAGGCGGCTCGGTATTATTTATGGTTTTGGCGGGTGATTTTCCCGGATGATTTCCTGCGTGCGGCAGATTGTGCGAATGGTAGTTTCAAAATCTTCAAGCGGGATTTCGTTAAGAACCTGACTGAGCCAGGTGTGGTACTGAAAACAGTAAAATTCATAGTATTTTTCTCCCAGGGAAGTCAGCTTCAGCCAGATGATGCGCTTGTCGTCGATATCGGGAGTCTTGGTAAGGGCTCCGTGTGATTCCAGCTCGCGAATCAGTTTCGTAACGCTGGGGCGTGTGCCGCCCAAAAAGTCGCTGACGTCACTGATTTTGACGCGGGATTCCGAAGCCGGATCGGCAGCGGCTTCGGCTTTGGCTTCAGTGTGGGAATCTGAATCTGCGGGCGGATTAGCACCGGCAGGGAGTTCTTGTTTAGTCTGCAGTTCATGAATCGCCTGCAATACCTTGATGTGGCGCGGTGAAAGACCTTTAGGCAGTTCAGGGAATGCGGCGATAATATGTGGAACCTGATGGCAGGCATCGAGGAAATTACGTACTTCTTGCAATGTCATTGAAACACTCCTTGTTATTACTTATAATAATTATCAATAGTAATTATACACCTGAAGATAGAAATGTCAAGAGAAAATAAAGAAGTGCGGCAAACATGGTTAACCGGCACGTTTTTATGATTTTGCAAGCCGGTTCCTTGTGAAAATCATAGTGATTACAGATCGACATTCTGTAAAGTGTACTCCAAGGGTGCTTTTCTGCAAAACAGCTCCACTGTAAGAGGCCGCGTGCTGCAATATTATAATAGGAATGGGCAGGCAGCTCCGGAAACTTTGATATGTACCCGGAATCTTAGATACATATCAGAGTTTCCGGGATTGCTTTTTTGGAAAATCTTATAAAGAAACGCCGGCAATCATGAAAACTATGATTTGAAAGCGTGAAATCCACACAAAAAGTGGAATGCGGGATAGTGCTGAAGATCATTTCATCTAACGCAGAGCTTGACAGGGTGAAGGAAGAACAGGAAGAGAGACAGCAAAGCACGGTGATTGATAGTCTGTAT
>CAVCML010000103.1:0-6139 GCA_963603335.1 Bacteroidaceae bacterium
CATCTTCCCTGATATCAACGCAGGAAACATCGGATACAAAATTGCAGCACGTCTTGGCGGATACGAAGCAATCGGTCCGATTCTGCAGGGTCTGAACGCTCCGATTAATGACCTTTCCCGCGGATGCAACGCTGAGGAAGTTTACAAGATGGCACTGGTAACAGCTGCTTTAAGCTAAGCACATGATTTTACATTAATCTGCGGAGACTGTTTTCTGCAGATTCTCAAATACAAACGAAATTGCACAAAAACCGATTTTAAAAATCGGTTTTTGTTTTTTGCAAATTTTTGCAAAACTTCACAGCTCGTTCATGATATAATAAAACATATATTAAAACGCCAAGGGAGTGATAGCGTGAAGAAGGATATAAAAAAAGACGGAATCACAGTAAGTGATGTATTATCCACATTAGGAATAGTATTAATAGTCTATGTTGTATTCCTGTTTGGAACTTTAGTTTTGCTGGGCTTGACAAGTTCCCTATGGGATACAGATGAAACAAGTGGATTCGGTATAATCATATTTACATTGATTGTACCGGCTTTGGCTACTGCTGTGTATTTTTATAAGGATAAGCGCACTGCGCAGCTGCTTGAAAAATTTATCGAAACTCCTGCTGAAAGTCCGCGCATGGAAACGGCAGATAAATATCTGCGCACTTTGCTTTGGTCCGGTAAACTCGAAGCACGCGATTATCCTAAAGTACAGCAGGCTCGTGCCGCCTGTTTTGAAGACGGCTGCGAAATTCCGGAAAAGATTTCATATTATTGTCATATACTCTATGATATCGATCACAAATTCGCCGAAAAACGCAAATTCAAGGATTCGTATATAATTCCGACACCTTCTGTAAATCAACATGCATCGGAAAGCTCGGATTCTTCCCGCAAAGCGGCTGCAGCGGCAGCGGCGGCTTCTTACGGCATGTCGAATGCGTTCCGCACGTCATCTTCGAACGATTATGAAGATGATGACAGCATCGCTCTTGATATGGAAGAGGCTATCGATGATGACATTATGTTTCACGGAGGCAATCCATTTAACTGGGATACGCGCAGTGACTATATGAGTGACCCGTTTGGATTCGGAAGTGATGATGGTGATGGTGATGATGATTGGTAGAATGTGCAGATAGTATAAAACGATAATATGCTTTATTTTCAAAATATTCCTGCTCATCCGAAAAATGTGTTATAATCAAAAATAGAGTTGATTAACAATTCAATTCACTTTTAAGACATAGCAAGCGAACATAAGGAGAAATATCATGGAAACCTTCAAACTCCTGACCAGGCACCTTCCGATTCTAAAAGAAGATTCTATCGGCGAATGGATGAATATCAATCATGATGATGATTCGCAAAGCGATTCTTTCGTTCCGCCGTTTTTCGTCTATTCACCGGCAGTCGAAAAATTCATCGCAGATGTCTATCATTTCGCGGCCATGTGCCCGGAATTTCATATGAAAAAACATACGCAAATTCTTCAGGAAAACAACATCACGTCTGTTTTTGAAGCTGATTCCTCAGGTCTTGAGGCTCGCTGCATCCTGGCGATGATCATGCATGTTGTGCGCGGCGAACGCTTTAGGGAAGGGTATCTGGCCGACGCTCTGCAAAACGGTCATATGCAGACCTGGCTTGAACGTTTGACGGAATTGGAGAATGTGAAGAAAATTTAAAAACCAAAAACCCCGTTTCAGATGCGCCGGTTTATTGCCGGCACATCTGAAACGGGGTTTTCTCTTTGTCCGTTTTGTCTTCGCCTTTCTTATTCAACAACGCATACATTTACAGCACGGGATTTGCCTGTGCTGCGCGGATCTGCTTCGATTTCAAATGTCACTTTCTGACCTTCTTTAAGAGTTTTAAAACCCTTGGCCATGATGGATGAGAAGTGTACGAATACATCATCTCCGCCGGCATCATTGGCGATAAAACCAAATCCTTTTTGTTCATTGAACCACTTAACAGTACCATTGCACATAGATCTGTACCTCCTTAAAATTTTTCTTCAGATCTATCGATAAAAAAACCGCAGCGTATGAATCAAAAGTTAAAAATTGATCCATTGGCTACGGTAATCAATCCATAAATTCAGAATACTCTTATATTATACCTGATTTTCCAAAATAAAGCAATCATGAAATGAATAAAAATTCGAGTTTCTTCGGCTGCAGATGTCGTTTACCACTTGCGAAACGGCGCAAAATATGGCATTATAATCTATGTATGTTTTTATACACACAGACACATAAATTTCCGGGAGGAGAATTTCACATGGAAAAATTAGGACTGAATGAAATCAGGGAATTATTTTTAAGCTTTTACCAATCAAAGGAACATTTTCGGAGACAGAGTTTTCCGCTGATTCCGCAGAACGATAAAAGCCTTCTTATCATAAATTCGGGCATGGCTCCGCTGAAGCCATACTTTGCAGGAATCGAAACGCCGCCGAGCAAGCGCATGACTACTTGTC
Source organism: Bacteroidaceae bacterium (assembly GCA_963603335.1). Classification (GTDB taxonomy): domain Bacteria; phylum Bacillota; class Clostridia; order Peptostreptococcales; family Anaerovoracaceae; genus Lentihominibacter. The sequence goes on from CAVCML010000103.1 coordinate 2,480, forward strand.
AGAAATGTATACGTACCGGCGATATCGAAAATGTAGGATACACATCCAGACACGGTACATTTTTCGAAATGCTGGGAAGCTTTTCCTTCGGTGACTACTTTAAAAAAGAATCTTTGACATGGGGCTGGGAGTTCATCACTCAGGTTCTGAAAATGCCGACAGACAAGCTGTGGGCCACCGTATATGAAAACGATGACGAGGCATATGCAATCTGGCGTGATGTAATCGGTATGCCTGAGGAGCGGATTGTGCGCCTTGGAAAAGACGATAACTTCTGGGAAATCGGTACAGGTCCATGCGGCCCGTGTTCAGAAATATATTTTGACCGCGGCGAGAAATACGGCTGCGATAATCCTGACTGCAAACCGGGATGTGACTGCGACCGTTATGTTGAATTCTGGAATCACGTATTCACACAGTTCAGCCGTGACGATGAAGGAAATTACAGCGATCTGGCACATCCGAACATTGATACCGGCATGGGCATTGAACGTCTTGCATGCATAATGCAGGGTGTGGAATCCATATTTGACGTTGATACCATCAAGTATATTCTGGATGCGGTAGTTGCCAAATCCGGCGTGGAATACAAGGACGGAGCAGCGGAAACCGATATTTCCATTCGTATAATAACGGATCACCTGCGTTCCATGACATTTATGATCGGTGATTCCATACTGCCGGGCAATGAAGGCAGAGAATACGTACTGCGCCGCCTTATCAGACGTGCAGCACGCCATGGACGAATTCTGGGAATCGAAGGACCGTTCCTGGCAGAACTCTCCGAAAAGGTAATTGAAACTTCCGGCGATGCATATCCGGAGCTGAAGCAGCGCCGCGATATGATTAAAAAGGTAATCGCCGTTGAGGAAGAAAAGTTCGCGTCCACCATCGATCAGGGTATGAAAATCATCAATTCCTATATGGATGAGCTGAAGACAGCGGATAACAAAACGCTGGACGGTGAAAAAGCTTTCAAGCTGCATGACACCTATGGCTTCCCAATTGATTTGACACGTGAAATTCTGGAGGAATCCGGCTTTGAGATAGATCAGGCAGGCTTTGAAAAAGCCATGGAAGAGCAGAAAAAACGTTCTCAGGCAGAACAGGAAATGGATGACGCAGGTTGGGATGAAGTTAATTCAGAGCTTTCCGTGGAAGGCGATACTCAGTTTACAGGGTATGAAACTCTGATAGACACCGGGGTAATTAAAGCCATCGTTGGTGCTGAAGGAAACGTGGAAACTGCCAAGACCGGCGAAACCTGCCGCGTAATCCTGGATCAGACACCGTTCTATGCGGAAAGCGGCGGCCAGGCTGCAGATACAGGCGTAATCAAAACGGCTGACGGCGAAGCGCAGGTTCTCGATGTAACAAAGACCAATAATGTTTTTATTCATAAAGTAAATGTAATCAGCGGAACTCTTAAAACAGGCGATAAGGCGGACTGCAGTGTACTGGCTGCACGCCGCAACAAAACGGCTGCAAATCATACCGCAACTCACATTCTGCAGAAGGCTCTTCAGGAAACTCTGGGTGAACATGTAAAACAGGCGGGTTCATCCGTGACCGAAGACGGACTGCGTTTTGACTTTAACCACTTTCAGGCGATGACCCCGGAGGAAATCGCTGCGGCAGAAGCGCGTGTAAATGAACAGATCAGCTTGTTTATCGATGTAACGACAGAGGTGAAGTCGATTGAAGAAGCTTCAAAAGATGGTGCGATGGCACTGTTTGGTGAAAAATACGGCGATGTAGTAAGAGTTGTTTCAATCGGCGATTACAGCAAAGAGTTCTGCGGCGGTACTCACGTTAAGAACTCAGGGCAGATAGGTGCATTTCACATTCTCAGTGAATCCGGAGTAGCTTCCGGTGTTCGCAGAATAGAGGCTGTTACCGGTCAGGGCATTCTTGCAAAATATACGGAGGATGAGGCTATCATCGCAGACACGGCACAGGCTCTCAAGGCTAAAAAGGACAATCTCATCGATCGCAGTGCTTCCTTGGTCAATGAAGTGAAGGCTTTGAAAAAAGAGATTGAAGAAATGAAAAAAGCTGAAATCAGCAAGGGCTCCGGAAGCCTGCTGGAGGATGCGAAGGATATCAACGGAATCAAGCTGATAACCAAGGAATTTGCAGATTACAGCATCAATGACCTGCGCGGACTTTCCGACCGGATTAAAGCGGAAAACAAGGGTGTGGCAATGGTCTTTGCAGCGGTTGCAGGCGGCAAAGTAACTTTCCTTGTTTCCCTGACGGATGATCTTGTTCAGCAGGGCCTCCATGCCGGAAAAATGATTAAAGAAGTAGCTGCGGCTGCCGGCGGCGGCGGCGGCGGTAAAGCCGACATGGCACAGGCGGGCGCAAAAGATCCGTCCAAAGTGCCTGCTGCGTTTGCCAAGGCCGAGGAATTGATTCAGGGTTAATCCATGTGATAGTTTTGTGGAATTCCATGATTAATTATTGTCAGTACCCCGTTTTTGGTGTTATAATCGTTACATACAAAGTGAGATGGAGGTAAGGTAATGGACAGACAGACCAGAATGTATGATAACTTCGACAGGGTGGAGCAGAGAACTATCGAAGAGATTTTAAATATAGTATATGATGCATTGGAAGAAAGAGGCTATAATGCAATCGATCAGATGGTAGGATATATTTTATCCGGTGATCCATCTTATATAACCAGCCACAATAATGCGAGAAACATTATGGGCAGAATTGAACGCGATGACCTGGTAGAAGAGTTGATTTGTGCTTATCTCCATAAATAGGATTATTGTACTGCCAGGGAAATCAGCTGAATATCAAGAAAACGGCCCCGCGGTAATCGCGGGGTTTTCTTATGTGAGGATGAATTTATAGTTGGAGAGCCGGAATCTCGGAGCTTGAGAGCGGAGCTGGGATTCAGGCCGGTAATTTTCTCTCGGAATTCGTGGCCGGGATTCGAACCGGGGGATGTTTTCATCCTTAACTTGCTGTAGTTTGTGAATAAGGATGAAATCGGTCTGTTTCGGGGTGATTCGGGAAGGTGTTCATCCATTATAAGCTTAATTTGGCAATCAGGGATGAAAAACACCCAATAAATTCCATTTTTTCATCCTTCTGTGGGAAAACGCTATGATTCGTAAAACCTGCTGTAAGTGCAGGGATAGATGAGAAAAATAGGAAGGATAATGTATGAAAAAATTAGCATTGGATGTAGGGGATAAAACCATCGGTGTTGCAGTCAGCGATGCACTGAATATTACCGCTCAGGGTGTGACCACCATCGAGAGGGTGGGGATTCGCAAAGATGCCGGAAAGGTGATGGACTATATCAAGGAATTTGACTGCGATACGGTTGTAATCGGTCTGCCTAAAAAGCTGGATGGAACCGACAGCCCTCAGACGGAAAAAGTCTATGAATTTAAAACCATGCTGGAGAACAAAATGCGCAGCAGCGGAATGGGAAATATAAAATTAACATATTATGATGAGCGCCTCACCACGGTTATGGCTGAGAAGGTTTTAATTGAAGCCGATGTCAGCCGCAGAGGCAGAAAAAAGGTTATCGACAAGCAGGCGGCAGTGATTATTCTGCAGGGATATCTGGATTCACAAGGCTAATTATCGCAGATTTAATTGTTATAATAAAGGCAGCAAATTCTGCTGTGAATC
>CAVCML010000104.1:0-18587 GCA_963603335.1 Bacteroidaceae bacterium
GTGATAATTCAATATATCTGGATTATGCAGCTAAAAATCAAGTGTCAAACTCCCGGCCGGCAGGCGGAATAAAGAGACCGCCGTTATTAAAAGAAGATAGGCGCAGGAACTTTCACATATAATAAATTTGCACATTTGCAGAAGAAAGTCAGCTGCTGTAAGATGGAGAAAAGCCGATTATATTAGAATTAACGAAAGGACCGGTGGAGAGGATGATAAAGAAATACAAGATAAGACTCACGGAAGACGAACAGAACATCATAATAAACGGACTGATAAACTGGAGAAATCAGCTTATCAGAGAGGGAGAATATACGACGGATGCGATAGATGATCTCCTGCTGAAGCTCATCGATTAACCGTCTGCACATAGCCGCCGAAAGGCGCAGCCTGAAAGGACAGTACATAGCCATTCCAATACGGGAGTGGCTTTTTTTGTACCCAAAACAGGAGGATAACGAAATGAGAAAAGCAGGATTTATGATTGAACTCAGAAAAAAGGAAAAGGAATGCAGCAAAAACTTTGTATCGGGGATAGAAGCGTTGGCCAGAATGACGGACAGATTCCTCTCGGATGCGGTAAATGAGACGGAGCTTGATTTTAATGCATATGTCGATGCACTTTATGAGATCAGCAATCATACCGACAAGGGAGATTACGATACGGCGATAGAGCTTACCTATCTTCTGGCGCTGATGCTAGATGAGGATGTGAAGAGCATGATTGAAGGCGTGATCTATCAGGACGAGGATGCGGCGAGAATATTTCTTGATTATTTCAACGAATATATCGCAGACGGTTATGTGCTGGAAAGGATGATACAGGAAAGCGGGTCTGATGATGAAGAGCCGATTCAGGAAGATAGAGCGGATAGCCTTGACGATGAGTATTGCTGCCTGAAATCTGCGCTTGATAAAAAGAAGGAGGATGGTCATGAAGACGAGTAAAGTGATTGCAGTATGCAATCAGAAGGGAGGAGTAGGCAAGACAACCACTGCGGTAAACCTCGGAATCGGCCTTGCGCGGGAGGGGAAGAAAGTTCTCCTCATAGATGCCGATCCGCAGGGTGATCTTACAACCTGCCTCGGATGGAAAAACGGTGATGCGCTGGATGTTACGCTTGGGACGCTTATGGCAAAAGTCATAAAAGATGAGACTATTTTAAAGGACGAGGGCATCCTTCATCACAGGGAAGGCGTGGATCTCATTCCCGCCAATCTTGAACTTTCATCCATGGAGATGAATCTTGTTAATGCCATGAGCAGAGAGCTCACATTAAAGAATTATCTCAGGGATGTGAAGCAGGATTACGACCATGTGCTGATAGACTGTATGCCGTCTCTGGGAATGATAACAATAAATGCGCTTGCAGCGTCTGACAGTGTGATTATCCCTGTGCAGGCGCAGTATCTTCCTGCAAAGGGAATGACGCAGCTCGTGCAGACTATCAGTAAGGTGAAGAGAAACCTGCAGCCGGACCTTAAGATAGAAGGCATAGTGCTGACTCTTGTGGATGGCAGGACGAATTTAGCAAAGGATATCCGCAGCGCACTTAAAAGAGAGTACGGGTATCTTATGAAAGTATATGACACGCAGATTCCTGTTGCTGTAAAGGCGGCGGAGGTGAGTGCGATGGGAAAGAGCATATATTCATACGATGCGAGAAGCAGCGTGGCGAAAGCATATGAAAAACTGACAAAGGAGGTGCTTTATGGCAGTGAAAAAAAGAGAGAACACATTCGATCTTCCGAAGCTCGATGAGTATTTCACAACGCAGGAGCAGAGGGATGATGCGAAGCTGAAAAAGATAGAGGAAATACCGCTTGAAATGATAGACGATTTCCCGGATCATCCGTTCAAGGTGATGGATGATGAGGATATGATAAACCTTGCGGAAAGCATAAGAGAGCAGGGCATAATAACTCCGGCTACACTGCGGAAAAAAGAGGACGGAAGGTATGAAATTCTCTCGGGACACAGGAGAAAAAGAGCGTGCGAGCTTGCGGGGCTTGATACACTGCGCTCTGAAGTTGTGGAGATGGACCGCGATGCAGCTGTGATATTCATGGTGGACAGCAACCTGCAGCGAACGACGATACTGCCGAGTGAAAAAGCTTTTTCATATAAGATGAGGCTTGAAGCAATGAAGAGGCAGGGGAAGAGAACGGATTTAACTTCCGCACCAGTGGAGCGGAAGTTCTTAGAAGCTAGAGATAGAATAGGTTATGAGGTCGGTGAAAGCAGAGAGCAGGTTCGCAGATATATCCGCCTGACGGAGCTTATCCCGGAACTTCTTGAAAAGGTCGACCGGGGTGAAATCGCTTTGCGGCCTGCGGTGGATATCTCATATCTTCCGCATGATATCCAGAAATCGCTCCTCGACACCATGGATATGGAACAGTGCACTCCGTCATATGCGCAGACAAGGCGCATGCGAAATCTGCTTGCAGAGGGAAAGCTCACAGATGAGGCGGTATATGCCATCATGCAGGAGGAAAAGCCGAACCAGAAGGAAAAGTTCATCATCAGCGCTTCGAAGATTGAAAAAGTGCTCCCTCAAAGTGTCAAGGCATCGCAGAGGGAGGATTTCATCCTGAAAGCCATAGACTACTATGCGAAGCATCTGCAGAGAAAAAACGAGGAAAGAGAGCGGTAAACGCAACAGGAGCATCTCTGCCGCTTCCTTCCCCACACCCCATCCTTTATATACTTTCTGACTTTCTGAAATAGAAGAATATCTAAGAATACAGGCTGCCGAAGGGCATTTGCTTCTTCAGGCAGTATACATGCATGCCGTATCCGCAGGCAGCATGAAATCTCGGAAAGGAGCAGCAGAAGATATATCGCGGAAAGCAGAACCCCGCAAAGATGGGGATTTTCAGGAGGAAAAAGAATGCAGAAAATCATAAATCTGAACAAAAGAAGTGTGATTGCCATAGCACTTTGCATGACATTCCTGTTCGGGTATATGCCGTTTACGACGGACAGGGCATATGCTGCAGACGGGAGCATCACATTGAAAGTCGGGAGAGAAATCGACTATGCGTCATATCACACACACTATTTTTACGCAGGAGATAAGGACAGCCCTGTTTACTGCGCACAGCCTCAGCTTGCCGCACCGACGAGCGGCAAATATTCCTACAGCCTGATAAAGCCGGACTCGATGCTGGCCAAGTGCCTCTACTACGGCTACGGAGGACCGGGATATGCAGCCTACACGGACAAGCAGCTGAGCGGCAAGTGGGATGGCACAGACGATGCCTATTGTCTCACTCATATCATAATCTCAATAGCATATGATAAAACCACAAGCGCAGCCGTGGATCCGTTTTATGGACTTACGGATGCATGGAAAAGCAAGGCTAAGAGCCTTTATGAATATGTCAAGGGACTGCCGGATCCGCCGGTGAACTACAGGGCATATCTGATCAAGGTGGCAGGCTGTCAGGATATCCTCGGATCCTTCAATGACACGGGAAGCATCAGCCTTCAGAAATCGTCTTCCAATGCTGCAGTCACAGCAGATAATCCCAACTATTCTCTTGAGGGAGCGAAGTACGGAGTCTATTACGGAAGCACTTTAATCGGCACCATCACAACCGATGAAAACGGGAAAGGTTCACTCGATAACCTGCTTGTCGGCACTTATACGGTGAAGGAGATAGAAGCTTCGGAGGGATATGCCATCGATGTATCAGGGCACAATGTGAGCGTGAAAGCGGATCAGAAAACAAGCGTTTCGGTAAAGGAAGTGCCTCAGAGCAATCCGATGGACATACTGCTTGAAAAACTTGATTCAGAAACAGGAAAAAAAGCACCGCAGGGGGCAGCATCTCTTGAAGGTGCGGAATTCAAAGTAGAGTTTTTTTCGGAATATTCAAGTTCGAAGATGCTCAAGGCAAAAGCAAACGGAAAAGCAGACAGGACATGGACATTCAGAACGGATGCAGAAGGCAAAGTGAAATTCACGAATGATTATCTCGTATCAGGTGATGATTTCTATTATCAGAGTGATGGGAAGACAATCTGTCTGCCGCTTGGAAAAGTCGTTATAACCGAAACAAAAGCCCCGGAAGGATATCTGATAAACGAAGAAGTATTCACAGCATATATCACATCTGACGGCGATAAAGAGAGCGTAAAGACGTACAACAAACAGAGCGTGCCGCAGCAGGTGAAGCGAGGCGACCTGGAATTTGTTAAAGTGTCTGACGGAGATCTTGAGAGACTCGAAGGCGTGCCTTTTACGATAACATCCCTCACTACAGGCGAAAGCCATACCGTAGTGACCGACAGGAACGGATATGTCAGCACAGCAGCGTCCTGGAACAAACATACTCATAACACCAATGCAGGTAAGACTTCAGAGGACGGCATATGGTTCGGAACATCGGATCCGGACGACAGCAAAGGCGCGCTCATCTATGACGATTATGAGATTGCGGAGCAGAGATGTAAGGCCAACGAGAACATGAGTCTTCTTAAAGTCAAAGTAAGTGTATATAAAGATTCAGTGACTATCCCGCTAGGAACCATGACGAATGACCGCATTGAGATTGAGACCACAGCAAAAGACGCAGCAAGCGGAACGCACTTCGGAAAGCCTGACAGCAAAGTTACTATCATAGATACGGTGGAGTACAAAGGCCTGAAAAAGGGAGAAACATATAAGCTTACAGGTACTCTGATGAACAAAGAGACCGGAAAGCCATTTATGGAAAACGGAAAGGCAGTGACAGCAGAAAAGACATTCAAGGCACAAAAATCATCCGGCACTGTTGATGTGGTATTCACAGTGGACGGCAGTCTTCTCAAGGGAAAGACTACAGTGGTATTCGAGGATCTTTATCAGGATGATATAAAGCTGGCGACGCATGCAGACATAGAGGATGAAGAACAGACGGTATATTATCCTGAAATCGGAACCACAGCAAAATATGATAACGGAGAAAAGGCCGGCAAGGCCGAAAAGAGCGTAACTATCGAAGATACAGTAAAGTATTCGGGGCTTGAGGCAGGAAAAGAATATAAAATCACAGGAAAGCTCATTGATAAAAGTACCGGAAAGCCGCTGAAGGCAGATGGGAAAGAAATCACATCTGCAAAGACATTTACTGCGGATAAAGCATCAGGAGAAGTTGTTGTGAGCTTTACTTTTGATGCATCAGAGTTTGCGAGCACGGAGATAGTTGTATTCGAAAATCTGTATATGGAAAGTGCTGAAATTGCAGTGCATGCGGATATAAATGATGAAGGCCAGACAGTGAGCCTTGAGTCAGATAATCCGGCATCGCCAAAGACCGGAGACGATACGGCTGCTTTTGTATTCTTCGCATTGCTGATTGTGGCAGGTGCATCAGCAACTGCATTGCGTGCAATCAGCAGAAAGAAACAGCTTAAAGAAAAGAAAAAGGAAGAATAAAACATTTTGAAAACTGAATCCAATACGGAGCATACTCCGGAAAATGAGTTTGAACTTCCGGGTTGGCTGATGAGATGAGGGCGGCAGAAGTGCTGCTTTTTTAGACTGTCCGAAACTGCACTTATAAAAGTTCAGTTTCGGACAGTCCGTATGCGGGAGGAAAATATGTGTGAATTCAAGAAGGCTATTGCTGTGAAATATGGAGTGAATGCTGCGGTGATTGCGCAGTTTCTGTGGGACAGTATCGAGGGCCCGGATCACAGCGGGAAGAAGGTAAGCAGGGATGGGAAAATATGGTGCAGGTGTTCAGTGCTGCTGATGACAGGAATATTCCCGTTTTTAAGCAGGCATATGACAGAAGATGCATTAGAACGGCTTGTTAGGGCTCATGTTATAAAAAAAGCGTGTCTCAATACCAACAGATTAGACCGCACCAACTGGTATGCCTTTACAGAATACGGAGATTATCTGATGAGAGGAGGCAGCAGGAAATGAAAGAATACGACTGTCTGGAATGCTGCTATTACGACAGATTGACCGGACTTTGCGGAGTATGCATGAAGAAGATACTTGAAGAACTGAAGAAAGCACGGGAGGTGAAAAATGATGACGATAGACAAAACAAGCCTGAAGGTGATGAACAGACTGTTTGACAAGGGATATACCACAGAAAAGGCAGTAACGGCTTTTAATCTGGAGGATGTGTGCGTGATTGAGTGCTATGCACCTGCAGAAATCGCAAGGATTATCGCACTGAAAGAAGCCGTGAAGGCGAACAAAGTGATCTCTTTTCTGAGCGGAGAGCAGGAAAAAACAGAAGAAAAATAATCCGATATACAGTCCGGTGCAAATGCCGGACTGTACATGCAGATACAAGTATGTATGGGATAACAAGTAAAATATTCTAAGAATTGTAAAGATATAGAAGATACATATCATTTATGGAAATGGCCACGGTAAGTGAACATATTTCAAATATCCTTGCTTCAGGCGAATTAGATGAGACTTCTGTCGGTTTTTCCGACAAAAGTACGGGTGGAAGAAAACCTAAGATTTATAATCTGGAGATGATTTTGTCTGTAGGATATAGAGTTAATTCCAAAAGAGGTATAGCCTTTAGAAAGTAGACGAAAAAGCTGCGAATTTATTGTATTTTATGATTAAAGATCATCCTTATGCGGATGGTTGTAAAAGGATAGCTGCATCCCTTTTTTTAGAATTTCTGGATAAAAATAATAAACATGGCATAGCATAAAGTAATTTGTATGATAAATCGCCAACTTTACGGATGAAATACCGACAATCGTCCGATTAGAATAATGCCAAAGTGCCGAAAAATAAATTACCTAAACGCCGAAAAAATATTTGCCGAAACGCCGAAAAATAAATTGCCGAAACGCCGAAAAGGCATTATACTGTCAATTAAGAGGTGAGAATCAATGAAAGAATACAGATCGCGTATAGTGGATGAAATGTTAAAGGATAAACTTGAGGCAAAGGGAGCTGTTTTGATAGAAGGTCCAAAGTGGTGCGGAAAAACAACAACCGCTCTGCAAGTGGCTGCCAGCGTTTTGCGAATGGATGAACCGTCAAGAAGAGCTGCTAATATCCAGATGTCTGAAATTGAGCCGGAACGTCTCCTTGAGGGAGATACTCCAAGATTGATTGACGAATGGCAAATCGCACCTAAGCTGTGGGATGCAGCACGCTATGAGGTCGATATCAGAGGTGAAGAAGGGCAGTTTATTTTAACGGGCTCGGCTGTTCCTGTGGACTCTGAAGATATCACACATTCTGGAACAGGTCGATTTACCTGGTTGATGATGAGACCAATGTCATTATATGAGTCTGGTGAATCTTCAGGAGAAGTAAGTTTGAAAGACTTGTTCAATAAACCGGATAAGATAACTGGCATAAGTGAACACAATATAGATGATCTTACATTTTTTATATGCAGAGGTGGATGGCCGCATGCAATCGGAATGAAGGAGAAAGCAGCACTTTCACAGGCTGAAGATTATTATGATGCCGTAGTGAAATCTGATATCAATAGAGCTGATGGGGTAAATAAGAACCCTGAGAGAGTGAAGAGATTAATGAGGTCTTTTGCCAGAAACCAGGGGGCGCAGATCGGCTATACTACACTTAGAGATGATATCCAGGCAAATGATACAGGTTCATTGAACGAAGATACTGTTGCATCATATATCGATGCATTAAAAAAGATTTTTGTAATTGAAGATATGCCAGCCTGGAATCCTAACTTGCGTTCGAAAACATCCATCAGATCAGCGGATACAAGATATTATATTGACCCATCTATTGCGACAGCAGCATTAGGCATTGCTCCAAAGGATCTGGTAAATGATTTGAATACGATGGGATTGCTTTTCGAGACGTTATGTGTTCGGGATCTGAGAGTATATGCTGAATCTATTGGTGGAGATGTGTTACATTACAGAGATAAATCCGGCCTTGAGTGTGACACCGTTATTCATCTTCGAAATGGAAGCTATGGTCTTGCTGAAATAAAACTTGGTGGCCAAAAACTTATAGAGGAAGGTGTAGAAAATCTGAAGGCATTAGAAAAGAAAATCGATACGAGCAAAATGCCGGGGCCTTCTTTCATGATGATAGTTGTAGGTGTCGGCGAATTTGCATACAGGCGCGAGGACGGAATATATATCGTTCCTATAGGCTGTCTAAAGCATTAAAAAACTGAATAACGATTACATCGGATAAAACAGTAGTCGAAGAAAAACGACTGCTGTTTTATTTTTTTATTTGCAGGAAAGGAGGTGACGGCATGTCAGCAATAACAGTCAGAACATCTGAAGATCTTCGGGAGCTTATCATCAGGGAGCTTAAGGATGGAATCGTTATATCAGTGGATTTCAGCACAAAGGAGGAAGAAAACAGTGACGGAGAATTTAAAGAACAAGGAAGAATACGGAGAGCTTGAGGTCGTGAATGTCAGGCTTGTGAAGGAGCCTTCGATTATCAGTGAAACACCGGTCGACACATCTGAGGCTGCGGCTGAACTTATAAAGGATATGCTTTCGCAGTTTGACAGAGAGGTGTTCTGCATTCTTAATGTGGCAAATGACGGGAAGCCTATCAGCATGAATATCGTAAGCATAGGAACAATCAACCAGGCACTTGTGAGCCCGAGGGAAGTTTTCAAGAGCAGTATTCTTTCGAATGCAGCCGGGTTTCTGGCATTCCATTGTCATCCGTCAGGAAGCCCTGCGCCATCGAGAGAGGACGCAGTTGTGACACAGCGTCTTAAGGATGCAGGAGAGCTTCTTGAAATCAGGATGCTGGATCATCTTGTTGTAGGATGCGGCAGCGGAAGGAGCTTCAGCTTCAGAAGAGAAGGTCTCTTTGAGGGTGATGTTGTAAAGAATTACAACAGATACAAAGCAGAAAGAAACTGGGAAAGGTGATGCCGGCAGTCGTGAAATTGCCGGGGCCGGCAGGAAAGGAAAATGAGAAATGACATATAAAAATGATAACGTGCGCTTTGAGATTACAGAGCACATAGGTGTTCTCAGCACGGACAGAAGCGGATGGACAAAGGAAGTGAATCTTGTTTCATGGAACGGCAGTCCGCCGAAGTATGATATACGCGAGTGGGATCCGAAACACGAGAAGATGTCAAGAGGTGTCACACTTTCAGAAGATGAAGCGAGTCGCATAAGACAGATACTTGGTGAAAGAGAGCTCGAAAGGAAGTCCGGACGTGCAGCAAGAAAAGAAAAGGAAACGGAGCGATGAAGAAAAGAAGAGGCGGGGTAAGCCCGCAGGAGATAGAAAAAGCAAGGTCAGTGGATCTTCTTTCATATCTCAGGACTTGCGATCCGGGTGAACTTGTGCACGTCAGCGGCAGCACATACTGCACGAGAAGCCACGACAGCCTTAAAATAAGCAACGGAGCATGGATGTGGTTTTCCCGCGGCATAGGAGGATGGAGCGCACTCGATTATCTCATAAAGGTGAAAAATTACGGATTTATAGAAGCGGTAAGAGCGATAAACGGACAGGAGGTCAGAGGAGATTCTCCTGTTTTTTATTGCCCGGAAAAAGAAAAACGAAAGCTTATTCTCCCTGATAAAAGCCCTGATACACGCAGAATCACAGCCTATCTTCTCAGCAGATGCATAGACCGCGAGATTATAGACTACTGCGTGAGCAGAGGATATATCTATGAATCGCTGCCGTATCACAATGTGATATTTGTGGGCTTTGACAAAGATAAAAATCCGAGGTATGCCGCATACCGTTCCACCGGAAGTAAAAGGCTGCTTGGTGATGCAGCAGGAAGCGACAAGCGTTTTTCTTTTCGTATGGAAAATGCGGGAAGTGAAATCCTGCATGTTTTTGAAAGTGCCATAGATCTTTTATCGTATGCAACGCTTGTGAAAAGAGCAGGCGGAGAGTGGAAAAAAGAAAGCCTCATGTCTCTTGCGGGGGTGTATTCAGGGAAAGCAGACGGCACAGTAAAGGTGCCTGCAGCCCTTGCGGAGATGCTTTCTGAAAATACTAAAATCTGCCGGGTGCATCTTCATCTTGATAACGATCCGGCAGGAAGGAATGCGGCAAAGGGGCTCACAGAAATTCTTAACGGCAGGGCAGAAGTCTTTGATGAGCCGCCTGCAGCCGGCAAGGACTATAACGATTATCTCTGCATGATATGCAGGAAAGAACGGATAATGAAGAATGAAAGAAGGGGAAAATATGAGCGATGAGAAAAGACTCGAAGTCATCTGGGTGCAGCCCATGAAGGAGGCGCAGGTGATAGAGATGGAAAACAATCTGGACTCGATGAAGGCGCTTGTAGACGGGTATATCGAAGAATATATGCCGTTTGAAGATAATGCTGCAATCGTTTGCAATGAAGAGGGAAAGATACTTGGACTGCCGCCAAACCGTGCAATCTATGATGAGGACGGGAGCCTTCAGGACGTGATCTGCGGCAGCTTTTTCATATGTCATGCACCGCCTGAGTGTGAAGAATATGAGTCGCTTCCCGAAGATATGAAGGAAAAATATATGCGGAAATTCAAAGAGCCGGAGCGATTTTTCAAGACGCCCGAAGGCATCAGGGCGGTGAAGTTATGCGAAAAGGAAGAGAAAAGCTATAGCAGGGAGAGGTAGGTGCAGTGTCTTAGCGAGCACTGCATTTTTACTCCTGCGGGCAAAAAAGCATCTCGTTAGGGAATGCCCTAAGACCCTGCAGATTCCGAGAGAATATTTCTTAATGAAGGAGGAAACGAAACGATGAAAAGAACGATAAGAAAACAGGTATGGCTAAACCGCAAAGAGGCATGCCAGCTTCAGAAGAAGGCTAAGAAAGCATGTCTCACGGAGTCGGCGCTGATGAGGATGCTCATCAGCGGATATGAGCCAAAGCAGCAGCCGGATGAAAGTTTTTATGACTTTACAAGAAAGCTTAATGCTCTGGGAAATTCACTGAACCAGATTGCAGCCAAAGCGCACAGCCTCGGTTATATAGACGAGGTGAAATACGAGGAAGAAATCAGACGGCTTCATACGCTGCAGGCGGATCTTGAAGAAGCAATCCTTGCGCCTGTGAAAAGGAGCCGCTGATGGCAGTTACAAAGATATGGGATGTGAAGAGCAGATTGGGGCAGGTGATAGCCTATGTGACAAATCCGGAAAAGACATATAACGAAGGCTTTGAAAACGGAGAACAGAAATTTCTGATTACAGCACTGAACTGCAATACCACCTGTGCGAAGCGTCAGTTTGAAAATGTGAAAAGGCAGTTTGGAAAACCGGGCGGCATCATAGCATATCACGGATATCAGAGCTTCGCACCGGGAGAAGTCAGTGCAGAGGAAGCTCACCGGATAGGAGTCGAGTTTGCAGAAAAGCTATGGGCGGACAGGTTCCAGGTAATCGTATCGACTCATGTGAACACAGACTGTATCCATAATCATATACTTTTAAACTCCGTCTCGTTTCGGGACGGGAAGAAATATCATGACTGCAGGGAGGCTTACAGGATAATGAGAGAAGAGTCGGATAAAATCTGCAGAGAGCACGGACTTTCTGCTATAGAAAATCCGCAGCATATCAGAAATCCGTCGAATCTTCACCGCATGGACAAGGCAGGGATGCCTACAAGATACAATGTGGCAAGGCAGGCTGTGGACGAGGCGATAGCAAGGAGCAGCAATCTCCATGAGCTCGCACTGAATCTCAGAGCATCCGGTTACAAAGTGCAGTTTAATTTAAACCGCAAATACTGGACAGTGATTCCTAAGGGATGGGAAAAACCGATACGCCTTGCAAGGCTTGGTGAAGAGTATACGAACGAGAGAATACTTGCAAGGCTTATGGAGGAAAAGACAAGGCTACGGATGGAAACTTTCCAGAGAAAAAACGTAAGGCCGAGACAGTATCTGCTTATGACGCGCGGAGATAAAATCAGAAAGGTCGGAGGCCTTCGGGGACTTTATCTCAGATACTGCTATGAGCTCGGCTATCTTCCGAAGTACAGGAAAGGATGGAGCAGAGTGCATTACCTGCTGAAGGAAGATCTGTTAAAATGCGAGCAGTTTTCAAAGCAGGCGAGGCTTCTTGGGACGTACAGCATCGGAACGAAGGAGGAACTCGCTTCTTTTATTACCGAAAAAAAGTCAGAGTATGAAAAATTTTATGCAAAGCGTGAAGAGCTCAGAAAGCTCGTAAGAAGAGTGATGCCGGAGGAAAAGCGTACAGAAATAAAGGAGGAGATAGCGGAGCTCACAAGAAAGCTCAAACATCTTCGCGGAGAGCTCAGACTTTCCGCTGATATTCTGGAAAGATCGGATGGAATAAAAGAAAAACTGGAGAGAATAGACAAAGAACAGGAACAGAGAAAGGAGGAACGGGAAAGATGACACAGGGAGGAGATGCGGCAGAGCAGATAGTGAGGCTTTCACTCGAAGGCATGGAGGTCGCAGTGAGAATCAGCGGGGAGAGTGCGAAAAACATCGCACTCATCCTAATGGCAGTGCTGAGAGAAGAACATAAGACAAAAGGAAAGGCGAGACTTTCCTCGATGATCCGTTCGGGCAAGGAGCTAAAGGTGTTTTCTGTGCAGAACAAGGATCTCGGCAAGTTTGCACGTGAAGCGAAGCGGTACGGCGTACTTTACTGCGTGCTTAAAGACAAGGGGAACAGCGGAGAGCTCAGCGCCGCCGATATCATAGCAAGAGCAGAGGATGCTGCAAAGATACAGCGTATTGTGGACAGGTTCGGGCTTGCGACAGCCGGCAGAGAATCTGCTGCAGAAAAGACGGATGAGAATGCTAAGAGCGAAAAATCACAGGCAGATTGTCTTATCGATGAGGCGCTGCAGAAGCCGGGAAGTGAGAAGCACTCAAACCCCCGGGATGCAGAGACAGGAGAAAACAGTCCGTCTCTGCAAAACTCAAAGCGTGCGGACCGATCAGCGGAGGGCACCGGAGCACCTAGAAAAAAACAGTCTGTCAGAAAAAAGCTTACAGAATACAGAGCTCAGGGAAAGGTGCGGCAGGCACCGGAAAACTCTTTGCAGGGCAGACAGAGAAAGGTAAAAGCAAAGGAAAGGTAGGAAGATATGGAGAACAATTTTGACAGAGAAAAATTCAAAGAAAAAAAGAAGGCAGAGCTCGCATCTCTTTATGATGCCGCGAATGAAGAGACGCTGAGAATTGCAGGAAATCCGGACAGGCTCACAGAATATCTCAGAGTTCAGGCGAGATTTGACAGGTATTCGGTGACGAATGCGATACTGCTGCTGCATCAGTTTCCGGAGGCGCAGCAGCTCAAAACCTTCGAAGAATGGAAGCGGGCAGGCGCATCTGTTGCGAAGGGTGAAAAAAGCATCTCGGTGCTCGAGCCGTCAGGATACACGAGGACGGACGGAAGCACGGCAAGGAGCTACCGCATAAAGAAACTGTTTGATATATCGCAGACGGATATGAATAATAACGATTCATCGTTTCTGACAGGCGTCAGCGACAGAAGCATTATCAAAGCTTTGCTGCTGGCAGGCGATGCAGAAATATTGGCGATGGAAACCGACTGGGAAGGGGATTCTTTTTTTAACAGAAGGCAGCGCAAAATCTATCTGAAAGAAGGAGTAGAGCCTGATGATTTTTTCAGGGTCGCCGCAGCATCCATAGCAGAAGCGAAGCTGTCTGATCAGGTAGATAGCGGCAGTGAAGAAGAGCTTAAAAATAAGGCAGAGGCTGCAGCTTTCATGCTCTGTATAAAATACGGGATTGATACCGGAACGCTTAAGGGAAAACTTTCTGAGAACGCTTTGCAGATGGAACCCAGGGAGATAAAGGCGGAGCTTTCTGAGATCAGACAGGTATTCACAGAAATTGCGATAAGCATGGATGCGTTTATCAGGGAAGAAAAGAAAGCAAGAGAAGAGTGTGATTATGATGCGGAACGATAGCAGAGGCAAAGAGGCGGTAATTCTTGCCATCGCAGGAAGCATCCCGGTAATCTGGCTCGCCCTTCTTATCGCACCGTCTGCAGAAGGCGGGCTTGCCGGAATTCTTCTGGACAGTGATAAATTCATGGAAAATCCGTTTGATATAAAGATATGCGGGAGCAGCCTTAAAACAGCTGCTCTTTTTCTTGCAGCATATCTAATGGGGATCGGTATATGGTACTCGAGCAGGCGTAACTACAGGAGAGGTGAAGAGCACGGCTCCGCACAGTGGGGAAGAACTGCAGCAATCGACAGAAAATATCATCAGAAGCCGGATGAAGCCAATAAGCTTCTGACGCAGAATGTCAGGATAGGTTTTGACGGCAGGAAGCACGGGAGGAATCTTAACGTGCTGGTATGCGGAGGTTCAGGTGCAGGCAAGACAAGATTTTACTGTAAACCCAATATTATGCAGGCTTCAACATCCTACGTAACCCTGGATCCAAAAGGTGAAATCCTCAGAGACACCGGAAATCTTCTGCTGAAAAAAGGGTACGAACTGCGGGTGCTTGACCTTATCAACATGGAGAAAAGTCACTGTTACAATCCGTTCCGCTATCTTGAAAATGATAATGACGTGCAGAAGCTCGTGACGAATCTTTTTAAAAGCACCACACCCAAGGGCTCTCAGAGCAGTGATCCGTTTTGGGATACGGCTGCATCCATGCTGCTTCTGGCGCTGATTTTCTACCTGAAATACGAGGCGCCCGAAGATGAGCAGAACTTTCCTATGGTTATGGAAATGCTCAGAGCCGGCGATGTCAGCGAGGAGGATGAAAGCTACTACAGCCCGCTTGACAGCCTATTTTATGATCTTGAGATGAGGGAACCTGATCATATCGCTGTGAAGTATTATAAAGCCTATCATTCAGGATCTGCAAAGACGCTGAAGAGCATTCAGATTACGCTCGCGGCACGGCTTGAAAAATTCAATCTCGAGAGTATGGCGAAACTGACAATTACCGATGAGCTCGATCTTTCAAGCATGGGAGAAAAAAAGGTAGCGCTGTTTGCGCTGATTCCGGATAATGATACGTCTTTCAATTTTCTTGTATCAATCCTTTACACGCAGCTTTTCCAGCAGCTTTTCTATACGGCAGACAGAAAATACGGAGGTAGCCTCCCGGTTCACGTTCATTTCTGTATGGATGAATTTTCGAACGTCAGTCTGCCGGAGAGCTTTGAAAAGATTCTTTCGGTTATGCGTTCAAGAGGCGTGTCCGTCAGCATCATCCTGCAGAATATGGCGCAGCTTAAGGCGCTGTTTGAAAAACAGTGGGAAAGCATTACAGGAAACTGCGATGAGTTCCTTTATCTTGGCGGGAATGAACAGTCGACGCATAAATATGTTTCGGAGCTTCTGGGGAAGGCGACCATAGACACAAACACATACGGTAAAAGCTCCGGGCGCAGCGGAAGCTATTCGACTAATTATCAGAATGCAGGAAGAGAACTTATGACGCCGGATGAAGTGCGTATGCTCGATAACAGGTATGCACTTCTTTTTATAAAAGGCGAAAGGCCTGTAAAGGATCTGAAATTCGATATCATGAAGCATCCTTTTGTAAAGGATACGACTGATGGTGATGCAGAGCCGTATGTGCACGGACAGGAGAGGGATGCGGTGGCAGCGATAGAGCTTTTCTACGGAGATGCCGGAGAGGAGATAACGGCAGAAAGTGAGCAGACAGACTACGAGCTTCTCTCGGAGGATGATCTGCAGAAATTATATGAAAACGAGGAGGAGAGGGAATGAAACAAAAGGAAGAAAAGGAAATGGACAGGATACTGATAAGGATAACCGCGATTATCTATATATTGCTTGTGCTGATATTCACGGTGGGAACAGAGCTCGCGTATGCGGCAAGCGATCCGCTGGCAGTGATAAACAATCTGTCAACATTCATATTCTCACTGATACGCGCCATAGGGCTGATACTGCTGGGATTCGGCATCGTGCAGGTAGGCCTTTCGCTTAAGAGCCACGATCCGGCGCAGAGGGCTAACGGCTTTCTGACGCTCGCAGGAGGCGTGATAATAACATTTGCAAAGGAAATACTGAATCTGATCACGGGCTGAAAAACACTATAAAGCAGATTGGGGGAGGTGATAAAAAATGGAAAACCATACGCATGAGAGGAGGTGCATGATGTGTCGGATAACTGGGTCGTGCAGAATCTGCAGAAATCGCTGAATACCTGGAATGACAAGCTGGCGGAGGTGTGGAGGCTGCTCACGCAGTCGCCGGAGAATTTTAAGGGCGGCGCAATATGGAAAGTCATAACGGATATACACGGAGCTCTTACGGCGATAGGACTGGCACTGCTGGTTCTTTTTTTCGTTGTGGGAGTCGTGAAGACCTGCGGCAGTTTCACGGAGGTGAAAAAGCCGGAGCATGCGCTGAAACTTTTTATAAGATTTGCCATAGCAAAAGGCGTTGTGACTTATGGCCTTGAACTCATGATGGCACTGTTTGAAATCGTGCAGGGAATGGTCAGTACAATAATGAAGGCATCGGGGATCGGCAGCTTTGACAAAATCACACTGCCGGACGAAATGGTGTCAGCGATAGAAGACTGCGGATTCTTTGAAAGTATACCGCTGTGGGCGGTGACGCTGATAGGGAGCCTTTTTATCACGGTGCTGTCGTTCATAATAATCATGAGCGTATATGCGAGGTTTTTTAAAATCTATATGTATACAGCCATAGCGCCGGTGCCGCTTGCGGCTTTTGCAGGACAGCCCACAGAACAGATAGGAATAAGCTTCATAAAGTCCTATGCCGCCGTGTGCCTTGAAGGTGCAATCATACTGCTTGCCTGCATCATATTCTCGGTTTTCGCAGCATCGCCGCCGGCAGTGGATGCAGATGCAGCACCGGCAGCGATGGTATGGGGATATGTGGGAGAGCTGATTTTCAACATGCTGGTGCTGGTAGGGACCGTGAAGATGGCAGATCGTATCGTGAAGGAAATGCTAGGCTTATAAGCCGGAAAGGAAAACAAGATGGAAAGAGAAATCAAAATGGACAGAGGCAGCGAGATGGGAAGAAATGAATTTTTTGAGAAGATGCGTGATCTGATTGAGGAAAGACTGCCGGAAAGCATCCTGGCAGAAGGGAAGGTGGTGATCAGCGAATCAAGAAAAAACAACGATGTTATAATGCACGGAATCATGATATCAAGAGAAGGAGCAGGCGGAACGCCGGTCATATATATCGACGAGGCATATGACCTTTACAGGCAGGGAAGACCCGCAGACGAGCTTGCGGATTTTGCAGGAAAAATGTTCTGCAAAGCATGGGAAAACAAACCATGCATGGAGCTCCCGGCGCTTGAATATGAGGATATCAAAGACCGCATATTCTACAGAATCGCTGAAGTGAAGCGAAACAGAGGCAGACTTTCTGATATGAAGTATTCGCTTGCTGAGTGCGGCTTTGCAAAGGTCTATAACATAGCGATAAGCAAAGAAGCAAGCATCCCGATCACAAACAGCCTTGCAGAGGAGTACGGATATGATCCGGATAAACTCTTTGAGGCAGCGGAGCGAAACACGCCGGAGCTTTATCCTGCAGTATTTGAAGACCTGCAGGACATTGTAATGAACATTGGACAGCCGGAAGATCCGGAGCTCACGCTGCTTTCTGAAAGAGAAAGCTTCGGTGAGAATTCGGGGATGTTTTTTCTCTCAAGCAGAGATATGACAAACGGAGCAGCGACAATATTTTATCCTGATGTAAAGGAAAAAATCGCAGAGGTTATTGATGACAGCTACTATGTGCTGCCAAGCTCAATTCATGAGCTCATGGTCGTCCCGTGCAAAAGCGGCATAGCGCCGGAGTATCTGCAGAACACAGTAAGGGAAGCGAATGAACACATGTGTTCGGATGCAGAAATCCTGTCAGACCGCGTGATGAAATATGACAGAGATACGAAAGAACTTAAAATCGTGAAGGAAGAAAGAAGCAAAGATCAGGAAAGGGGAAGATAGACTTGGAGGTAAGGATAAACCGGGAAATCCGGGAATATACGGAATCGATATTTTTCGGACTGTCACTGCGGCAGTTCTTTTTTTCTGTCCTGGCGTGCGCTGTGGCGGTCGGGACATACTTCCTGCTGAGACCCGCGCTGGGACTTGAAACCGTGAGCTGGATATGCATTCTCGCAGCATTCCCGTTTGCCATGCTCGGATTTGTCAGGTACAACGGTATGACTGCAGAGCAATTCATAGCAGCCTGGGTGAAGTCGGAAATACTGACGCCAAAGCATCTGACATTCGGAAATACCAATATGTACTGCAAAATCATAAAAGACGCCCGCGGGCAGCAGGAAAAGGCAAAGAAGAAAAAGCAAAAGCAAGGAAGGAGGACACATGATAAAAACACTGAAAAGAACACTTAAACAGGATCGGGAAAAGTTCACGCTGCCAAGAAATGTGCAGGATATCATTCCGGTGCAGTGTGTATATCCCGACGGGATTTTCCGTGTGGGAAAGAACAAATTCAGCAAGACATTCAAGTTCGAGGATATCAACTACTATGTGGCATCGGACGAGGACAAAAGGGCGATGTTTCTCGGATATTCGGAGATTCTCAATGCGCTTGACAACACTGCGGCGACAAAGCTCACTATCAATAACCGCAGACTGAACAAGGCTGAGTT
>CAVCML010000105.1:0-9517 GCA_963603335.1 Bacteroidaceae bacterium
ATTATACCTTTAATCCTTTGAAAAGTAAAGGAAAAACAGAAAATCAGCCAGATTCCTCCTTGACAGTTCCTCTCTGTCCCCACATAATGAAAAGAAACCAAAACCACATTCTAATAGGAAGTATACCATATATGTCAAATTTAATCAAAAACATTACTGAATTTGCGCTGTATATTGTGCAGGGCTATGTCTCTGAAGGAGATATCATCGTAGACGCCACCTGCGGAAACGGGTACGATACCCTCCGGCTCGCCCGGCTTTCTCCTGCAAAGCTCTATGCATTCGACATCCAGCAGGAAGCCATAGAGGCCACGCGAAAGCGGCTCTGCGGCGCCGGCTTTGCAGAAAAGCTTGAGGACGGATCCATCGAGCTGATATGCGATTCTCACGAACGCTTAACAAATTATGTAAAAAGCTCTGTCCGAGCTGCCGTCTTTAATCTCGGGTACCTGCCCGGGGCGGACAAAAGCCGCACTACGTCAGCAAGTTCCACTCTAAAAGCTGTGAGGAGCTGTCTTTCCCTGCTGGAACCTGATGGCCTTGTCTGCATCACCATGTACAGCGGGCATCCTGCCGGGCGCCAGGAAAAAGAACACCTGCTTGCATTTGCAGAAAACCTGGACAAACGCCTGTGGCACTGCGCCTACATCAATCTGATCAATCAACCGGCAGCACCGCCGGAAATCCTCTTGATTACGCGCAAAGAGAGACCGAAGTAATCCGGTCTCTCTTCTTTAATTTTTCTATTACCCCTGTTTCTCATTGTTCTGAGATTTTTTTATTCTGTCTATTACTTCATCCGCATCAATGCCGGAGCCGCAGCTGCAGGTGCCGTTTTTAGGCGAACAGCTCCCTGCATCGGGACAGCCTATGCATTTGATGCCCTTTTTTCGCTGCTTTACAATGTATGTAATCGCTGCGGTAAGAATCACCGCAAGCACTAATCCCCCAATAACGTTTATCACGCTGCTGCCCCCGTTCCTTTCGAATGCAGTTCATACTCTTCATCGAATTCTTTTCTGGATCTCTTAGCGATGAAGATTACGATAGCAACCATGCAGAGAATTGCTACCAGACCCGGAACGAATCCGGTTCCGATACCTGCGCCTGTAACCAGTGAACCTACGTGGTAAATCAGGAACGCTACGGTATATCCGGTTCCAAGCTGCAGACCGATAGCGCCCCACAGCCACTTAGCACTCTTCATTTCGGAGTTCATAGCACCGATTGCCGCAAAGCAAGGAGGTGTGTAGAGGTTGAACATCAGGTAAGCCAGTGCCGTTACAGAAGTAAGACCCATAGCCATGGCAACCTCGTTAGCACCGCCGGTCAGTGCCAGTTCATCCGTATCTATAAAGTTGGTAATGCTGTATACAACCGCCAGCGTACCAACGACGTTTTCCTTTGCAATAAATCCTGTGATTGCTGCCGCAGCCAGCTGCCATGCTCCGAATCCGAGCGGAACCAGCAGTATTGCGAACGGCGAAGCTATCGTCGCCAGAATGGAAGTATCCTGTGCACCTTCTTCCACTACTTCGAAATGCCAGTTGAATGTCTGCATCAGCTGTACAACACAGTTGCATACCAAAATGATGGTTGCAGCTTTCTTGATGTATGCCTTCGCACGTTCCAGCATGGAGTAGCATGCTCTCTTCAAGCTTGGAATCTTGTAATTCGGCAGCTCCATGATGAAGAAAGATTTTCTGTATTTATAGCCTGTGATCCACTTAATGAGCAGAGCTCCCAGGAAAATCAGCAGGATACCAACAAAATACATCAAAGGACCAACCCAGGAAGAACCTGCAAAGAATGCTCCCGCAAACAATGCGATAACAGGAATTTTAGCTCCGCAAGGCATGAATGTCGTAAGCATTGCCGTTGCTCTTCTTTCTCTTTCATCACGAATTGTACGGCTGGCCATAATTCCCGGGATTCCGCATCCGGTACCGATGATAACCGGAATTATGGATTTGCCAGAAAGACCTACGCGCTTGAAAATCGGGTCCATAACCACGCTGACACGAGCCATGTAACCGCAATCTTCCAGAAGTGCAATAAGGAAATACATTATCATTACAAGCGGCAGGAAACCTACTACAGCTCCGACACCGCCTACGATACCGTCTGCCAGTATTGCCTGCAGCAGCGGCGATCCGCCGTCAAGCAGTCCGGAAACATAATTCTGGAATGTTTCAATCCAGCCGGTAAGCCAATCGGCAACCAAAGGTCCCAGTTTCGACTGAGAAATCCAGAATACGGCCCACATAACAACTGCAAAGATTACGATACCAACGAATTTATTTGTAATAACGGCATCGATTTTATCCTGCGTGTTTCTTTCGTTCGTATGGACTTCACGCTGCTCTACTTCATTTACAATCTTGTTTACGAAAGCAAAACGTTTTCTGTCTTCTGCATCAACGGCTGCTTTATCGTGCAAATTGATTTCTGCCTGCACATACGGAGCCTTCTGACCTTTTCCGTTTTCTGCGACCGCTGCCTTAACTACATCCTGTAATCCTTTATTGTCCGTTGAAACCGTCTTGATAACGGGGCAGTTCAATTTTTCGGCCAGCTTATCCACGTCAATCTTCGTATTCTGTTTTTCATTGATATCACTCTTGTTGAGTGCTACAATTACCGGAACGCCCAGCTCCAGAAGCTGTGTCGTGAAAAACAGGCTTCTGCTCAAATTTGTTGCATCTACGATATTTATGATTGCATCCGGATGTTCATCTCTGACATATCCGCTCGTTATACTTTCTTCCGGTGTGAATGGTGACATGGAATATGCACCCGGCAGGTCAACCGCTACGAGTTCTTCTGCAGTATCGGCATAGTCCGCTTTAATCGGGCTTTCTTTTCTGCCAATCGTAACCCCGGCCCAGTTACCAACACGTTCGTTTTTACCCGTCAATGCGTTATACATGGTAGTTTTACCGCTGTTCGGGTTGCCGGCAAAAGCAATTCTCATTTAGTGTCCCTCCTACTTTCAATTTGAAATCTATAAGTTATTTATTGCAAACCAAGTTATTAAAAACTAACTCAATGCCCGTAAAAAATAGTGACAAAGCCACTATTTTTTAATTAAATCTGAATCGCTTCCGCGATGTATTTATCGATGTTGTATCTTCCGTCTTTAATCGCTACCGTGTATCCGGATTTTTTACGCGAAATCACAGTAATAGACTCACCGCTGTAACATCCCAGACGGAACAGAAATGCTTTCAGATCTTCATCATCTGTCTGGATATCTGTTACGATGTAGTTTTCACCTACATTAGCTTCCGTTATATTCATACTATCCCCTCGTTCCTCTAGAATCTCCGATGAAATATCCTGCATTCAGACATGCTAAGTTAGCAACTTCTAACCTACTTTGTCTATTCTAACACAAATGACATGTTTGTCAATGTATTTTCACAAACTAACCAAAGAAAATAAATTCTTTCTTTTCTGACACTTTAGAACATTTGCAGATTCTATTCGTTTCTTTCCGAATATATCCCAAAAACAAAAACCCGGGAAAGAAATTCTTCTTTCCCGGGATGCTGTTATTTTTCTTCAGCCGCTTTTTTCGCTTCTCGTTTTCCCTTTTTAATCAAATCGATTCCTCGTGCATATTTGCTGAGTTCCTCTACTTCCAATCCATATTTCTCTTGGAGCCGTTCACCCAGTTTCACAAGTTCTTCCGTTTCGCCGGAAAACAATTCCAGCTCCACCTCAAAAATCGGTTCTTCGCCGTAATCAGTCAGAATCTTGCCTTTGTCCAGCGACAATTCAAAAATCCCCGTTCCCGTATCAATACGAAAACGCTTGCGGTGAAATCTGGTTTCCAAAACGCATTTTACATTTTCATCCGCCAGAATCTCAATCAATTCATCTCCCATTTCGCTTTCGCTGAAGACCGAAGGATCCGGCGTTCCATCCATGACCGGCACACTGATTTCAACTCTCTTATGCAGTGCACCCTCGCTGGTTCCATTACATTTCAAAGCAGCTACCCAACGCTCCCCTTCCTTGCGGATTCTATATGCAATCTGCTTCTTTGACAGGTCACAGTGACAAGTATCATAATACTTTGCATCCAGGCAGAGTTCTTCCCTGGAATCATCTTCCTCCATGTTGAAAAACAGCTTATCCTTCCAGATATCTGCCGCAACCGCTTCTGTCGGTACTTTATACTTTAATTCTATCTCCATACGCTACCTTCTTTTCTTCGAGTCATCGAAGCGAAAAAACTGTACTTTATGATAATATCACCGTTTAAGCAATAAGGCAAGCAAAATTTATTTTTCGACCGAAACCACCCGGTATCCGGCCTTTGCCACCGCAGCATTCAGCGTCTCTTCATCTACCGGACGATCGTACGAAACCGAAGCCGCCTTCTTGTGAAGATTCACCTTTGCAGAAACCCCGTCGATATTGTTCAGCACTTCAGCTACCCTGCTCACGCAGTGTTCACATGTCATGCCTTCAATGTGAAGCACAGCCTGTCCAATCACCGGATTTTCCAGATGCTTTTCCTTCACTTTCTTCGGCTTGCTTCCCGAGCCTCCGCCGCAGCAGTCTCCCTCACCTTTTATGTGCTTGATGGATCCCTTCAGTGCAAATATCAGAATTACAGCAATTATGATGACTGTAACTACAGTTTTCATGCATATCCCTTCTTTCGTTTTAAAACTTTCAAGATGCAAAAGCAGAGGCTCCGACTCTGCTTTTTAGAATCCTCGCCTCTGCTAGTTAGCATAACCTAACGCATTTAATCCGTCAAGAGATATTCATTTTTTTATGCAAAAAATTCTATGCCAGCGTCGCTACGATAATAGCTTTAATCGAATGCATTCTGTTCTCCGCTTCATCGAACACCTTGGAATGTCTGCTGCGGAAAACCTCATCGGTCACTTCTCTGATATCATATCCCAGCTCCATCTGCGTCTTGGCCATATCCGTCTCAAAATCATGGAATGACGGCAGACAATGGAGAAAAATCACATCCGGATTTTCCGTTTTCTCAAGCAGTTCCATCGTTACTTTATATGGTGACAGCAGCTTCACGCGTTCCGGAATTTCCGCTTCTTCTCCCATGGAAGCCCACACGTCCGTATAGATTACATCCACACCTTTCAAGGCTTCCGGAGAAGATGATACCTCTATGACAGCGCCGGTTTCCGCTGCCACAACTTCAGCACGCGCAAGCACATCCCGGTCGATTTCTTTCGCCAGTTCGTCCGGTCCGTATGCAACAAAATGCATACCCATCTTGGCACAGCCATACATCCAGGCATAACTCATATTGTTCCTGATATCGCCGCAGAATGCCACCTTTACCTTGGATAACGGTTTTGCGATGTGTTCTTCAATCGTCAGAAAATCCGCCAGAATCTGCGTCGGATGATCGATATCGGTCAGACCGTTCCATACCGGTACTCCGGAATACTTCGCCAGATCTTCAACCACCTTCTGCTCATATCCGCGGTATTCGATGCCATCAAAGAATCTGCCCAGAACTCTCGCCGAATCCTCGATGCTCTCCTTCTTGCCGACCTGAGAACTCTTGGAATCCAGATATGTTACATGCGCACCTTCATCGTAGCAAGCTACTTCAAACGAACATCTCGTCCGCGTTGAAGTCTTATCAAAGAGCAGCACGATATTTTTTCCTTTCAGCATCTCTCCGCGGATGCCGCTTCTCTTCTTTGCTTTTAAATCATGCGCCAGATCCAGCATGTAGCGGATTTCCTCCGGTGTAAAGTCCATCAGTGTCAGAAAGCTTCTGCCTTTTAAATTTACTGCCATTATGTATTTCTCCTTTTCGTTTTACAGAGTTTTGTCTTATATTTTTTCTCACTTCCCGGGTTTCTGTCCATGGAACTGATAATAGCATACTTCCAGTCTGCCGTTGTAAAGTTTCCGCCTTCGTTCTGCCTTACGCTGCAGAATTTTTTTCTCGGCTTCTTTGTCCGTCGTCACCAGGAACAATGACCAGTCCGGATTTGCTTTTAAAAAGCGTTCCAGGCCGCCGTAAATATTTTGAATTTCTTTTTCTTCACCGATTCGTTCTCCATAAGGCGGGTTGGTTATTATAATACCGTTCTTTCCTTCCGCATGCAGCCTTGCCGCATCGGCCCGCTGAAACACTATGCAGTCTTCCACACCGGCTTCCTCCGCATTCTGCTTTGCCGCGAAAACCGCTTTCGGATCGATATCCCTTCCCGTGATATCGAGCTTCCGATCATAACGGATAGCCTGAAAAGCCGCCCTTTTTTCTTCCTTCCAAAGCGCTTTATCGATAAATTCCCAATCCTCGCATGCAAAAGAACGATTCAGCCCCGGCGCAATATTTCGCCCGATGAGAGCCGCCTCGATGGGAATCGTACCGGAACCGCAGCAGGGATCGACCAATATGCGTCCCTCTTTCCAGAAAGAAAGCTGCACCAAAGCCGCCGCCAGCGTTTCCTTGATCGGAGCCGCCACATCCTTAACGCGATAACCTCTTTTGTGAAGACCCGTTCCGCTGGTATCCACCGTCAGCGTAACCCTGTTTTTTAAAATCGTTGCCTTTACCGTGTACTCCGCACCTGTTTCGGGAAATTCATCGATGCCGTAGATTTCACCGAGTCTGTCAACAATAGCTTTTTTGACGATGCTCTGACATGCCGGCACACTGTGCAGTATCGACTTCACCGACGTTCCCGTAACCGTAAATTTTCCATCCGGAGGAATTAGGGTCTCCCACTGCAGCGCCTTGGTCTGCTGAAATAATTCCTCAAATGTATCCGCCTCAAATTCAGCCATGCGCAACAGTACCCGGTCCGCACTCCGAAGCCACAGATTGGAGCGGACGACAGCTCTCTCATCGCCGAGATACGTCACCTTGCCATCCTCCGTTTTCAGGATTTTGTATCCCAACTCCTGTATTTCTCTTTTTACGACAGCTTCCAGACCAAAGGTTGCCGTTGCAATCAACTCCAGCTTCATATAATTTTCCTTCCGTACAAGCCAATTATTCACAGCTTATAGATATGTTCTTTCATTGTATCAGTTCTTCGTTAATTTTACCACCAATAAAAACGTTTAGATAATTTTATCTTTTTCTTCCCGCCAGCAGATTGTCCAGCACGAACAGCAGATAACTGATCCCCAGAAATACCAGCAGCGTCAGTATCATGTGCATTCCCAGTAGGTTAAAGTACGGAATCTGCGCCAGAGACGGACCAAACCGATTTACAACAAACACGGCAATATTAAACAATACCGGTAACACAGCCCACAGAACCGGACTGTATGCCGTGAATTCTCCTTTTCTGCAGAACAGCAGATAATCCAAAAATACCATCAGCGGCGCAGCGAAATACAGCAAGTATGACGCCAGCGGCAATCCTCCGTGCACTGCACTTCCCGTTCCGAAATTGAGGAAATAATACACGATAAATGTTACAACCATATAAATGGTCACCGCACCACGCAGAAGTCCGCGTTCATAGGACGGTCTTGCAATAATCAGATATGCGAAATATACCAGTGCCAGTGCATTTGACAGCAAAGCAAAATCTCCCAGCACCACCGCCAGACTAAAGCCTGAAGCAAACAGCTTCATCACAAGTCCCGCTCCGCACACAATGAGGAACAGCACGCGAAATACAACCCCGATGGTATCGTTTTTAATATACATGAAGTAAATTCTCCTTTATTTCTGCTTTAAAGCCGCCGCAACAAATTCTCTGAACAGCGGATGTGCTTTATTCGGTCTGCTCTTGAATTCCGGATGATACTGCACGCCCACATAATACGGATGCTGCGGCAGTTCCACCGCTTCCACCAGTCTTCCGTCCGGAGAAGTACCGGCAACTCTCAGACCTGCTTCTTCAAGTTTTTCACGATATTCATTGTTGAATTCATACCTATGTCTGTGGCGTTCCGAAATCGATGTGGTTCCGTAGGCTCTCTCCATAACGCTTCCCTTTGTGATAATGCATGGATAAGCTCCCAGTCTCATCGTACCGCCTTTTGGAATATCGCCGTACTGATCCGGCATGAAGTCAATCACCTTGTTTCTGCAGTTTTCTGCGAATTCTCCGGAATCCGCGTCTTTTAAGCCTAGGACATTTCTTGCAAATTCTATGACCGCAATCTGCATGCCCAGACAGATCCCGAAATACGGAATATTATGGGTCCGCGCATATTCCGCAGCGGTGATTTTACCCTCAATACCTCTGTCTCCGAAGCCCCCGGGTACCAGAATTCCCGAAACATCCGATAAAATTTCATCCGCAGTATCATTGGTCACATCTTCCGCCTCGACCCATTTTATATCCACTTTGCAGCCGTTTTCATAACCGCTGTGACGCAATGCCTCAGCCACCGAAAGATATGCATCATGAAGTTTTACATACTTTCCGACTACAGCGATTTTCACGCATTCTTTCCGCGCTTTTATTCGCTCCACCATCTGCTCCCATTCCGTCATCTCACACGGTCCCGCATTGATTCCCAGCTCTCTGCAGACGATCCATGAGAATTTCGATTTTTCCAGCATCAACGGCGCCTCGTAGAGAATCGGCAGCGTCTGATTTTCTATAACACAGTCCTTCTTGACATTGCAGAACAGAGCAATTTTCTCCGATATGCTCTTGTCAATCGGTTCGTCAGAACGCATCACGATGATATCCGGGGAAATTCCCATAGCCTGCAGTTCCTTGACGGAGTGCTGAGTCGGCTTCGATTTATGTTCTCCGGAGCTTTTCAGATACGGTACCAACGTCACGTGGATGAACAGACAGTTTTCCTTGCCCTGCTCTAAAGATACCTGGCGAATCGCTTCCAAAAACGGCTGACTTTCAATGTCTCCCACCGTTCCGCCGATTTCCGTTATAATAACATCCGCATTCCCCGTTTCTCCGACGCGGTATATAAATTCCTTTATTTCATTTGTAATATGAGGAATAATCTGTACCGTGCTTCCCAGGTATTCTCCTTTTCTTTCCTTGTTGAGCACGTTCCAGTAGACCTTTCCCGTTGTCAGATTGGAGTATTTGTTGAGATTTTCATCGATGAATCGCTCATAGTGGCCTAAATCCAAATCGGTTTCCGCACCATCCTCCGTCACGTATACTTCGCCGTGCTGATACGGACTCATGGTTCCCGGATCCACATTGATGTAAGGATCCAGCTTCTGTGCCGCTACCCTAAGGCCTCTGGCTTTCAAAAGTCTCCCAAGCGACGCTGCCGTTATGCCTTTCCCAAGACCCGATACAACTCCGCCTGTCACAAAAATATATTTTTTCATACTCCTCCCTGCCTTTCGCTTTTAAATTCAATGCACATTTTTTACTCTCAATATTTCCGATAAAATAAAAAAAGATAAGGGTTTCGGCGTTTCAGTGAGAGGAGTAAACGAGACCCCAGCCACCTGCCGTCTTCCTTATTCTTTCTATTTTGTGCACAAAATTTCACTTACACATTATACACGAAACCTCGACCGTTATCAAGAATTTTTCGCATTTTTTAAAAAAGC
>CAVCML010000106.1:0-12157 GCA_963603335.1 Bacteroidaceae bacterium
GGTATTTGGCTTCGGCATTGTTTTCATCGCGGCGCATTCTCGCATAAACGTAGAGTTTTTCAAGTCTGCGCCAGATGTCGTCTCTTTTTTGAAAAGCGGCGAGCAGAGTTTCTGCGTTTTCCGTAAGATGTCCCGCAAAGTCTTTGCCATAGGCTTCAGCTTCGTCCTTGATGGATTTCAGTTCGCCGGCGATAACAGATTCATCGGGAATCATAGCTTCGATATTCCATTTATATTTTTTGTCTATCTGATCACGTGTTTTAAGTTCTTTTGTGCTCATCTTTTCCTCCCTGTTGATTTACTTTATTTATTTCTTATTGTATAATATTTTCGACCATATGACAAACAGTATACCACATCTCAGGAGGATTAGGACAAGAATGGATAACAGACCGATTGGTTTTTTTGATTCAGGATTGGGTGGACTGACGTGCATCCCGCATATGATGCGCGATTTACCCGAGGAAAAAATAATATATTTCGGAGATACAGCAAGGACGCCTTACGGATCGAAGGCGGCAAATACGATTCGCAGCTTCTCCATGGAAATCGCAAACTTTTTGGTAAAAAGCGACGTAAAAATGATTGTCATTGCCTGCAATACGGTGAGTGCGACGTGTCTGGAAGATCTGCGCAGAAAGTTTCCGCAAATTCCGATTCTGGGAATTATAGAACCGGCAGCGGCGGCTGTGGCCGAAAGCTGCAAAGAAGGCAGCAGGGTGGGTATCATCGGCACCAAGGTGACCATCAGCAGCGGCGCTTATAAAAAGGCAATACAGAATCTGAACCCGAAGCTCGAAATTTTCGAAACGGCATGTCCGGCGTTTGTTCCGCTGATAGAAGAAGGAATCACCGAAAACGACATTATGGATTTGACGATTCAGTATTATATGGATGATTTCATCAAAGACAAAAACATTGATACGCTGGTACTGGGATGTACCCATTATCCGTGGATTCAGAAAAATATCGCAAGAATTTACCCGAATCTGCACATAATGAATCCATCCAGTATTATAGTGAATACGATCCGCAAGATTCTGCAGGAGCAGAACATGGAGGCAGAGGGATCTTCGTTTGAGAATATATTCTATGCCAGCGACCTTTCAGAGAACTTTGTAAACATGATTGACAGCATCTTCGAAGGAGAGGATGAAGATGCCAGAGTGAAATTTTTAAACTTTGATTTGGAACAGGGAGAATAAGCATGAATTTTGAAGAATTACTGGAATATCTTGACCTGGATGAAGCAGGTCAGTTTGAATATTTTGAAGCTCTCGCGGACCTGCTGGAATGTGAGAAACCAATCGAAATGGAAGCGGTGTACAAGCTCTTCGAGGGAGCGGACAATGAAACGGTTGCTTCGTTATTAGAGGATTATTTTGAGGATATCCTGGATGGACTGCCGGAAAATGCAGGAGAAATTTACTCTCTGCTGCATCAGATCAAGCTGAGCCTGATCGGCATGGTTACCAATATGGAAGATGAAAACGATCTGCGGAAATTCTCCGATGAGATTTACAAGTTTCTCAACTGGTATTCACATGAATCGGAAGTGGAACTCAGTCCTGAAAACGGCGGCGGAGATATTTGGTGCGTACTGCGTGATGCCATTACGGCCTCGCGCATGGAAAAGCTGGGCGGAGAGCAGTATCGGTACGACTTTGAGTCAGCGCTGGATTATCCTCTTGACAGCTACACCATGTCATTTGCAGATCTGGTAGCATCGGAAAACCGGGATTTAAATGACGGAACCATAGTGTTTTCGCCTGAAGACGGGGAAGAATGGTAGCGGAGGATATTGATGTTTGTCAGTGTGCGGTCAATCACACTTTTTTAGGCAATCCTGTTGAAATCCTACTAAACATATGGTATATTTAGGAGGATAGGACGGGAGGAAGTTCAATGAAAATATCTACAAAA
Organism: Bacteroidaceae bacterium; assembly: GCA_963603335.1. Lineage (GTDB taxonomy): Bacteria > Bacillota > Clostridia > Peptostreptococcales > Anaerovoracaceae > Lentihominibacter. The sequence goes on from CAVCML010000106.1 coordinate 1,924, forward strand.
GGTCGTTATGCCATCCGTGTCATGCTGGATCTGGCAGTGAATAATACAGGCGAATATATTCCTCTGAAGGATGTTTCCGAGAGACAGGGGATTACATTAAAATATATGGAGCAGATTATTATTCTGCTGAAGAGATCGGGATATCTTAAAAGTTCCCGAGGAAACGGCGGTGGTTATAAGTTGGCGAAGGCACCGAAGGATTACACCATCGGAGATATTCTCCGAACGACTGAGGGAAGCCTTTCTCCGGTAGCATGTCTGGAGGATGAAGAGAATATGTGTCCGCGCAGCGGCATGTGTCCGACTATCGCCTTTTGGGAGGGATTGGACAAGGTGATTAATGATTATGTGGACAATGTAACCCTGCAGGATTTGCTGGATCAGCAGCAGGAACTGATTGGAAACGATTACAGCATATAATATAAAAGAATAAAATTGATAAAAGAACGCAAACTCAGAAGCTGAAGGATTGACAGGCGAATCTTGAGTGAGCGTTCTTTTTTATATGTAAATGTAAATTCATAAAAAAAAGAAAAAATACGAAATACTAGTTGACAGATAGGAATATAGGTGTTAGTATGTATCCATACTAAACAGATAGGAAATATATCAAATCAAAAAAAGCGAAAAGGAGGCGGCATATTATTCATGAAAACAAAATTTATACTTCAAGGACAGCGGGATAATCGAATGTGCTGCTGCTGATTAAAGAATTGACATATTAAAAGGGATTATAAGAAAGAATTAAAGAGGTAAATAACAATGGCAAATATTAAAAATACGGAAAATTGGGCATTTGAAACAAAACAGCTTCACATAGGACAGGAATCTGCGGATCCTGCAACCGATTCGAGAGCGGTTCCGATTTATCAGACAACATCTTATGTTTTTCAGAATTCCGATCATGCGGCAGCAAGATTCGGTCTGGCAGATGCAGGCAACATCTATGGCAGACTGACCAACTCCACACAGGACGTTCTCGAAAAGAGACTTGCAGCTCTGGAAGGCGGTGTTGCTGCTCTGGCGGTAGCATCCGGCGCAGCAGCCATCACTTACACTTTGCAGAATCTGGCGCATGCAGGCGACCACATAGTAGCTGCCAAGACAATCTACGGCGGAACATACAACCTGCTGGAGCATACGTTCCCGGATTACGGTATTACGACTACATTCGTTGATCCGGACGAAGAAGGAAGCTTTGAAAAGGCAATCCGGCCGAACACAAAAGCGATTTTTATCGAAGTTCTGGGAAATCCGAACTCCAATCTGATCGACATCGACAAAGTTGCTGAGATTGCACATGATAATGCAATTCCACTTGTTGTAGACAGTACTTTCACTCCGCCAAACCTCATCCGTCCGATCGAACACGGAGCTGACATCGTAATCCACTCTCTGACCAAGTTCGTCGGCGGACATGGAACGACATTAGGCGGCGCGATAATCGACAGCGGCAGATTCGACTGGGCGGCAAGCGGCAAGTTCGCTTCCATCACAGATCCGAACCCGAGCTACCACGGCATATCCTTTACAGAAGCAGTTGGACCGGCAGCATTTGTAACGAAGATCCGTGCAATCCTGCTGAGAGATACCGGAGCAACCATTTCTCCATTCAACGCGTTCCTCCTGCTGCAGGGTCTGGAAACCCTGTCTCTGAGAGTGGAAAGACATGTAGAAAACACGAAGAAGGTAATCGAATACCTGAAGAACAATCCTAAGGTAGAAAAAATCAATCATCCGTCTTTGCCGGAAAACGGATACAAGGATTTATACGATAAATATTTTCCGAATGGTGCCGGTTCCATATTCACGTTCAATATCAAAGGCGGTGAGCAGGACGCCAAGGATTTCATAGACAGGCTGCAGATTTTCTCGCTTCTGGCTAATGTGGCAGATGTAAAATCCCTGGTAATCCACCCGGCAAGCACGACTCATTCTCAGCTGACCGCAGAGGAACTGCACGATCAGGGAATAGAACCGAATACCATCAGATTATCAATAGGAACAGAAAACATCAACGATATCATCGCAGATCTGGATCAGGCTTTTAATGCTTGATTTTCAACAGATTGCACTTGTGCCAAGGCGGATGAGTAATTATAATAAAATATAGAATTTGTTTTAAGAAAGAGATAGGTGAGCAAAATGGCAAATATTCACAAAGGAATTTTAGGATTAATCGGGAATACTCCGTTAGTGGAATTAACAAACATAGAAAAGGCACACGAACTGGATGCACATATTCTGGTAAAGCTGGAATATCTTAATCCGGCGGGAAGCGTTAAAGACAGAATCGCAAAAGCGATGATTGAAGATGCGGAAGCGACAGGCAAGCTCAAGGAGGGTTCTGTGATTATCGAGCCTACATCCGGAAATACCGGAATCGGACTCGCAGCAATCGCGGCTGCAAAGGGATATCGGGCCATCCTGACTATGCCTGAAACCATGAGCGTGGAGAGAAGAAATATTCTTAAGGCATACGGAGCTGAAATTGTTCTGACAGAAGGTTCAAAGGGCATGAAAGGTGCCATCGAAAAGGCAGATGAACTGGCTGAAGAAATCGAAGGTGCATTTATTCCGGGGCAGTTTGTCAACCCGGCAAACCCGAAGGCGCACCGCGAGACAACAGGTCCTGAAATCTGGAATGATACGGATGGAAAAGTGGACATTTTTATCGCAGGTGTCGGCACGGGCGGCACACTGACAGGCGTCGGAGAATATCTTAAATCCAAGAATCCTGATGTAAAGATTATTGCGGTAGAACCTGCAAGCTCTCCGGTACTCTCGGAAGGAAGGGGCGGCTCGCATAAGATACAGGGAATCGGTGCCGGATTTGTTCCGGATACGCTCAACACGGATATTTATGATGAGATTATCAAAGTGGAAAACGATGATGCATTCGTACAGGGCAGGGAGATTGCCAAGGAAGAGGGCATCCTGGTAGGCATATCCGCCGGAGCTGCACTGCATGCAGCTATCGAACTGGCAAAGAGACCGGAAAATAAAGGCAAGAATATCGTAGCTCTTATGCCTGATACAGCTGACAGATACTACTCAACTCCATTATTTGGAGAATAAACTCAATAAATCAACCAACCTGAAAAAGCTTCTGACGATGAAAATCTCAGAAGCTTTTTCGGTATTTAAATTAATTGCTTGTGTATGAGCAGAGAACTCAATATAATAAAATTATATTGAATGAGGTCAGTGTGAAATTATGATGACAATTGATGAATTTGAAATATTAATGGATCAGATTGCGCAGGAGCTGCCGGTTGAGTTTTACAGGGAACTGAACGGCGGAATTTTGATTTTGCCGGATAAGCATATGAGTCCCTATGCAAAAGAGAACGATTTATGGGTGCTGGGAACGTATGTCCGCAGTTCATCTATGGGACGCCTGATTGAGATATACTACGGTTCGTTCTGCGAGGTGATGGGAGGCCGGAGCAGGGAGGCATGGATTGAGCAGATGAGGGAAACACTTTACCACGAGTTTACTCATCATATGGAATCGCTGGCCGGAGAGAAGATGCTGGAGGAAAAAGACGAGCGGCAAATCAGGGAGTATCTGCAGAGATAACGGAAAATCTCAGCTTTTGCAGAGAGCAATGTGAAGAACCTGTGAAAGGTGAAAATAGATACAGGAAACAGCTGAATCAGATGTGGTTTTATGGTAAGATAAAAAGAAACCTGAAGGGAGTACTGCGTATGGCCTTTGTAACATTTGAAGATGTAGGAAAAGTATATAATACAGGCGACGTTGCGGTCAGAGCACTGCACAATGTCAGCTTTGAAATAGAGCAGGGTGAAATCTGTGTCGTGGTAGGACAGTCCGGGGCCGGAAAAACGACGCTTCTCAATATCCTCGGCGGTATGGATACATTGACCGAGGGACATGTATTTCTTGACGGAAAAGACATTTCAACTCTTAATGACAAGCAGATGGCCGCGTATCGGCGTTTTGATATCGGCTTTGTGTTTCAGTTTTACAATCTGATTCAGAATCTGACAGCAGTGGAGAATGTGGAAATTGCTTCTCAGCTTTCAAAGAATCCATTGGACAGTATGACAGTTATGGAAAAGGTGGGACTTGCGAATCGTGCAGGCAATTTCCCGGCTCAGCTTTCGGGCGGGGAACAGCAGCGTGTGGCGATTGCCAGAGCACTGGCAAAAAATCCGAAACTGCTCCTTTGTGATGAACCTACAGGAGCGCTGGATTATGAGACGGGAAAAGCAATTTTAAAGCTGCTGCAGGACACGTGCCGAGAGAGCGGAATGACGGTTGTTATCATAACTCATAACTCCGCACTGACAGCGATGGCAAACAGGGTCGTGAAAATTAAAAACGGCACGGTAGCTTCGGTATCAATCAATGAAAACCCTGAATCAATTGAGAACATAGAATGGTAGAGACAGCGAAAGGTTTATTGTATGGCGCGCAATGTGTACAGTAAAAATATAAGGCGGACGATTTTTGGAAGTCTGGGACGATATATTGCAATTATGGCTATCATTGCACTTGGTGTCGGTTTTTTTGCCGGGGTTAAAAACACCAAAGGCTCCATGATGGAAACGTTGGATAAGTATGTGCAGGATCAGAAAATGTACGATTACAGACTGATTTCCACCTATGGATTTACGGAAGATGACGAGGAAGCTTTGCAGGAGACGGATGCTGTGGCAGAAGCGGAAGGCTCTGTGACAGCGGATTTTTTTTCTCAGGACAGTGACGGCAACTCAATTATTTTGGAGGCGCATTCAATTACGGGAAATATCAATCTGCCGAAGCTTGAAAAGGGACGAATGCCTGAGGCGGATAATGAGTGCGTGGCGGACAGCCATTTTTACAGCAGCAAAGATCTGGGAAAGACGATAGAAATAACCGATGAAAATGACGCGGAGGGAAAGGATCAGTTTACCTACAGCAGCTATAAAATCGTCGGAATTGTCAATTCCCCATACTACATCATGAAAGAGGAGAGGGGAACAACATCGCTCGGCGACGGCCGCATTACGGCGTTCGTATATATGCAGCGAGGTGCGTTTACATCGGAATACTATACGGAAATGCTGGTTACCTGTAAGGATCAGGGCTTTGTGTTTTCGGATACTTACGATAAGAATATAGATGCTGCAAAGGATTCAATCGAGAATGCGGCCAAGGAGCGGGCCGGGGAACGCTATGACGAAATCCTGTCGGAGGCACAGGAGAAAATCGACAGCGGGCAGGCAGAGCTTGAGAGCGGCAAAGCCGCGCTGGCACAGAAAAAAAGCAGCACATATGATAAACTGAATGAAACGAAGGATACATTGGACAGCAAATCCGGCGAAATTTCGGCCGGTAAGGAACAACTGAAATCAAAGAAAACCGAATTGACAGCTCAGCAGACGCAGCTGACGGGACAAATCAAAATGCTGCAGGAATCCATTGATGCAGCGGAATCACCGGAATCCGGCGTGCCGGTGGAGCAGGTTGAGCAGATGAAAAGCCAGCTTCAGCAGCTGCAGAGCGGTGAAGCCCGGATTGAGAGCGGTCTTAAGGAAATTTCTGCACAGGAAAAGAAGCTTTCCGAGGGTGAAGAGGAACTAAAATCCGGTTATCTGCAGTATTTAAGCGGTAAGCTGAAGGCGGACTCTCAGTTTGCTGAGGCGGAGCAGGAACTGCAAGACGGAGAGGCGGAGCTTGAAGATGCGAGAAAACAGCTTTCCGAAATTGAAGAGCCGGAAATTTATGTACAGACCAGAGAGGACAATATCGGGTATGATTCCTTTGAGAGCAATTCAGACATCGTAAACAGTGTCGCCAAGGTGTTTCCTGTGTTTTTCTTCCTGATTGCAGCATTGGTATGCTCTACGACCATGACGAGGATGATTGATGAGGAACGGACACAGATAGGTGCGCTGCGTGCCATGGGATATACGAAAGGGAGGATCATGCGGAAGTACATGATTTACTCCGGTTCGGCAGCTATGATCGGATGTATCGGCGGTTTTCTGGCAGGATCCAAATACTTCCCGTATGCTATCTGGATTGCATACGGCATGATGTTCGGATTTGCACCGGTGGAATTTTATTTCAGCTGGCCGTTGGCGGTAATTTCGCTTGCAGTATCGCTGATTTGCTCGCTGGGTACGACGTGGTTTGCGTGCAGAGGGCAGCTTAAAGGCACTCCGGCGGAAATTCTGCGGCCGGAAGCTCCGAAGGCAGGCAAACGAATATTTCTGGAGAGAATCGGTTTTATCTGGAAACATTTAAAGTTTCTGCACAAGGTTACTGCGCGGAATATATTTAGATATAAGAAGCGTATGATTATGATGATTGTGGGAATCGGCGGCTGCACAGCGCTGGTGCTGGCCGGATTCGGCATTTATGATTCCGTCGCGGGAATTGCGGAACACCAGTATACCCAGATTGAAACCTACGATATGACGGCAGCATTTTCAAAGACACTTGACGAGGAAGAGCAGGAAAAGATAGAAAGTCGGTACGGAGATCAGATTTCAAATATGGCGGTACTGCAGCAATCGTCTGTGGATGCGCAGGGCGAAGGTGTGAGCAAATCATGCAATCTGATGATTTCGGATGACAGCAGGATTAGCAAAGCTGTTTCATTTAAAGATGAGAATGGCAAGAGTATTGTTTATCCCGGGGAGGGAGAGGCAGTTATCAATAACAAGCTGGCGGAGATGCTGAACCTGAAAAAAGGAGATAGCTTTAAGGTTAAATATGATGATACCAAGACGGTGAATCTGACGGTTTCCGGAATTTACCGCAATTATGTTTCCAATTATATTTATATCAACGCAGAGACATATGAAGAAGACTTCGGCAAAACATATGAGCCATCGGTGGCATTTCTTAATACTGCAAAGGGAACAGGGGTATATGAACTGTCGGAAAGTCTCAATAAATTTGAGGATATCATGGCCATATCCGTCAATGAAGATATCAAAAAGCGAGTGGATGATATGATGATAAGTCTGAATTATATCATCATTCTCGTCATCGGATGTGCAGGTGCGCTGGCATTTATCGTTTTGTTTAATCTCGGAAATATCAATCTGACTGAACGTGCAAGAGAGATTGCAACCATCGAAGTGCTGGGCTTCTATCCGCGGGAGATGGGTTCGTATGTGTTCAGGGAGAATTTCATACTGGTACTCATCGGAATAGCTGCAGGATTGCCGACGGGATATATACTTCACAAGTTTATCATGTCCAGGATTATTGTGGATGCGGTATCTTTCAATGAAATCATCGAACCGATAAGCTATGGATTTGCAGTACTTACGGTCATCGGCTTCTCCATAATAGTTGATTTGATTCTGCGCAGAAAAATGAGAAAGATTAATATGGCGGAAGCATTGAAGTCCATTGAATAAAATCAAACGGTATAAAATCGGAACAGGAGATGCAGAAACAGAAAATGCAGGAACGGAAAATGATACCGCAGGTAAGCGGATACGAATGGGATATGAAATGGTTTGAGAAAGATATAGACGAAGAGGGATGGATTCGCGGTTCCAGTCTGATGCATGCTTTTGAAAACATTGCCTCGGCTCATGTGGACAGCCTGAATATGGGGTTTGATCAGATGATTGCACAGAATCGCATCTGGGTTCTAACGAAAATAAAATATGTGATTTATAAAAAGGCGGTACCGGGAGCGAGATATCACATGGGAACTTATCCGCACCCCAAAAAAGCGATAACTTTTTATCGTGATTTCTATCTGTGGGACGAAAACGGCGATGTGGCGGCAGCAGCGATAAGTCAGTGGTGCATTCTTAATTTTAAAACGAGGAAACCTGAGCGAACAGATACAGAGGTTCCCGGAGTGTGCATCGATTATGAACCGTTTGAAACGGGAATCGAAAAAATTCGCTGGATGCCGGAAGAGGGAAGCAGTCCTGCAGCCAAACATCTGGTAACAGAAACTGATTTAGACAAGAACCGGCATGTCAACAATTCTCGTTACGCGGATATGATTGATGATGCGATGAATCAGACGGCTCACAGAGAAGTGAACATCCACTTTGCCAAAGAGACGGTGCTGGGGGATGAAATCCTGCTGTATACCGACGGCGTGCAGCATGTGGCGGGAACTTTGCCGGATGGAACGGTGGTGTTTAAAAGTCTGGTGAAGCCGCAGGAGGATTGAGTTTATAACGCAGAGGTTTTGATGACCGTCGTTTGTTCTATATACCGGTCTTTGATAATCATAGCTTCTTTCATATGGGGCTGCTCCATATGGATTTTCTGACAATCGGCATCCTGCCACTGTTCAACCAGAAGCAGGGTGTTTTCATCTTCTGCCGAGGTGTAGAACTCATAACCGAGACAGCCGTTTTCTTCGCGGACTTTCTGCAGTATGCCGCTGTCTGCAAGAGCCTGCATATAATCCTGACGTTTTCCCGGCTTTGCGGTATATGTAACTAAAAAGATAAGCTTTGACATAGTTGATTCCTCCTTAACATGTATTTATGTTATCAGTATAACACACAAATAGATAAAAAAAGAATCCCCAAGTGAGGATTCTTTTTTATTTCTATAGGCTTTTATTTAATATGCAAATCTATGTTTATACTAAACCCTGAGCCATCATAGCTTCAGCAACCTTTTCGAAACCAGCGATGTTAGCACCCTGTACCAGAGCATTCTTGTTGCCGTAGTACTTTTCACCGGCACCGGCACATGCATTGTAGATGTTTCTCATGATCTGGTGCAGCTGAGCATATACGTCTTCATGCTGATATACAGTGTGACCGGCATTCTGTCCCATTTCGATGCAGGAGCAGGCAACGCCGCCGGCGTTAGCTGCCTTAGCAGGTCCAACAGCTGTCATGTTGTCCATCAGGTAAACGAGAGCATCGTTAGTTGTAGGCATGTTAGCACCTTCGCAGTAGAACTTGCAGCCGGAATCTACGATGTTCTTAGCGTCTTCCATGTGTACATCGTTCTGCATAGCGCAAGGGATGAACAGGTCAACTTTAACGTCGAAGTCCTGACATACGCCCCAAGGCTTCTTGCCGGCGATGAACTTAGCTTCAGGGAACTTCTCTGCGTAAGGAGCGCAGATGTTCTTGCCGGAGCTTCTCAGCTCGAGCAGGTAAGCAACCTTTTCGTCAGTGCTGATTCCTTCAGGATCGTAGATGTATCCGTCCGGTCCGGAAATAGTTACGCACTTAGCACCTAACTGCTGCAGTTTCCAAGCAGCACCCCATGCTACGTTACCGAATCCGGAAATACCAACAACCTTATCCTTGATGTCTTCGCCGTTAGCCTTCAGCATTTCTTCTGCGTACCATACGATACCGAAGCCTGTTGCTTCAGATCTTCCGAGCAGTCCGCCGTAAGGGATTCCTTTACCGGTCAGAACGCCTTCATATTTGTCAACGATTCTCTTGTACTGTCCGAAGAGGTAGCCGATTTCTCTGCCGCCTACACCCAGGTCGCCTGCAGGAACGTCTGTGTTAGGTCCGATGTGTCTGTACAGCTCAGTCATGAATGCCTGGCAGAATCTCATTACTTCTGCATCGGATTTGCCGTTCGGATCGAAGTCGGAACCGCCCTTGCCGCCGCCGATAGGAAGTCCGGTCAGGCTGTTCTTGAAAATCTGTTCAAATCCTAAGAACTTGATGATTCCAGGGTATACGTTCGGTGCGAATCTCAGGCCGCCTTTGTAAGGTCCGATTGCGCTGTTGAACTGATATCTGTAACCTTTGTTAACCTGTACTTTACCTGCGTCGTCAACCCATACAACTCTGAAAGTAACGCCTCTTTCAGGTTCGGTCAGTCTTTCGAGAAGAGCTGCTTCTTCATATTCCGGGTGCTGTTCGATAACCGGAGTCAGAGAAGAAAGTACTTCTTCAACTGTCTGGTGAAATTCTAATTCGCCAGGGTTCTTCTGCTTGCAAAGTTCAATACATCTTTCAACATAATTTGACATTTCTATTTCTCTCCTATTTCAAAATTACAAAGTTAGTAATGCCTTGTTAAGTTAAATATAGCACTCGTATTTGATACAGTCAATGGATTTAAGTGTAAGTTGTCAAATGTTGTAATTTTCAGATAAATAATTCAGAGATGAATTTGTTGCGATGCATAAATGAAACCTTGGAAATCACAGTGTTAAAGCTTTGTAAAGATTGAAATTACATGTGTCTAAGATTGGGATTATACTGTACCCATAACAGTGGACACGAAAGATTTGAGACACCCACAATAATG
>CAVCML010000107.1:0-5417 GCA_963603335.1 Bacteroidaceae bacterium
GTCACCGCAAATGCCGCCTTCGCCGTTATCGTTAATTCCCACGTCCAGAATTACCTGATTTTCGCCCAGCATATCCCGGGTCAAAAAATTCGCTTTTCCTACCGCCGCAATCAGCACATCCGCATTTTTACCGGCATCCCGGAGCACTTCCTGAGGGGTTCTGCTGTGGCAGATAGTCACCGTCGCCTGCCGCTCCATCGCCATCATAGCCACCGGTCTTCCTACAACCAGACTGCGTCCGAAAACCGTCACCTTCTTCCCATTGAGATCAATCCCGTAATGATCCAGTATCCGGATGCATGCCTCTGCCGTGCAGGGCGGAAATCCGGTTCCGCTTCCCATAAATACACCTGCCATGGAACCCGGCGTGATGCCGTCTATGTCCTTTTCCGACTTCAATGCATTGCAGACAGCTTCATCATCGAGATGCTGCGGAAGCGGTCGAAAGATAAGAACTCCGTCCACACCCGGATCCTCGTTAAGAGCATTTATCTCTGCCAGGAGTTCTTCCTGCGTGATGTCTTCCGGCAGCACGATACTCATCGTATCGATTCCGGTATTTTCTGCTCCTTTTAAAATTCCTTTTTCATATGCTATATCGTCTTGATTTTCCCCTACTCGAACGGTTGCCAGCATCGGCGTGATGCCTTCTTCCTCCAGTTTCTGCAGCGACTGCTGCATTTTCTCCGTCATCTTATCCGCAACCGTTTTTCCATTTAACTCATACATTAATCGTTCCCCTTCTTTAACTGATTTGATACGCATTCGAACACTTCATCCGCCAGCGAAGTGTATTTCATCAACCTCATGGCGCATATTTCATTAAGCTCCTCCGCCCGCGCTCTGTTCTTCATCAGCCTCGTGTTGATGTATACGTTGAGACTGGCTGCCTGCAAAGCAGCTTTGCAGAGAATGGCGCTGGAGCCCGCATCGCTTACGGCAATCTTGCTTCCGCGCTTTGCAAACGCTACCGAAAGTTCAATTGCGCTGCCGCATTTCTCCATAATCTGCAGCGGCACATTGCTGGCGTTTTCCAAAGCTTCTTCCATCATTCGTTCCTTTTCTGCAATTTCCTCATCCGTCTCCGGCTTCATGGAATACAGTCTTGAGAGCGGCTCGAACATATCGATATCGTCCTGTACCAGATCGAGAAGATCTCTCTGCAGCTGCCGTCCTTCTTTCATCAGGTCCATCATTTCATCTTCCACATCAGCGTACTTTTTCTTTCCTACCGTCAAAGCACCTACCATGTGACCCAGAGATGTTCCCAGTGCACCTGCCAGCGCCGCAACACTTCCGCCCCCGGGAACCGGTTCTTTGCTGGCTGCTGCTTCGATGAATTTTTTGCAGGATTTTTCAGTGTATAACATTTCCATTTATCCTTTCCTTTTTTAGAACAGGCCGGTAATCCTGCCGGCTGCGTCCACGTCGATATTTTCCGCGGCCGGTTTCTTCGGCAGTCCCGGCATCGTCATTATATTACCTGTCAGTGCAACGATAAAGCCTGCACCGGCAGAAACCTTCAAGTTGCGTACCGTAAGATCAAATCCCTTCGGTGCTCCAAGCAGTTTCTGATTGTCGGAGAAGCTGTACTGCGTCTTTGCAACGCAAATCGGCAGATTTCCGAAGCCCAGTTCTTCAAATTTTTTCAATTTTTTTTCGGCCGCCGGAGTGAATTTCACATTGTCAGCGCGGTAAATTTTCTTTGCGATGGCTTCCATCTTTTCTCTGATGCTGCTTTCCAGCTCATATGCATAATGGAAATTGTTCGGTTCTTCGCAAAGACGAACCACCTCTTCTGCAAGTGCAATGCCGCCTTCGCCGCCTTTGCCCCACACTTCACTGAGCGCCACATTAACGCCAAGCTCTTTGCATTTTTCTTTCACCAGCTTCAGCTCTGCTTCCGTATCGGTCGGAAATCTGTTGATAGCTACGACAGCCGGCAGTCCAAAGCCTTTCGTGATATTTTCCACATGCTGCAGAAGATTCGGCAGTCCCTTTTCCAAAGCTTCCAGATTTTCATTCCCCAGTTCAGCCTTGGCAACGCCTCCATGATGCTTCAGCGCTCTTACGGTCGCTACCACAACGACAGCCGACGGTTTTATATTCGCCATGCGGCACTTGATGTCCAGGAATTTTTCTGCTCCCAGGTCTGCACCGAATCCTGCTTCCGTCACTACATAATCGGCCATCTTCATAGCCATGCGCGTTGCCATGACTGAGTTGCATCCATGGGCGATGTTTGCGAACGGTCCGCCGTGGATGAATGCCGGCGTCTTTTCGAGAGTCTGCACGAGATTCGGCTTCAGGGCATCCTTAAGCAAAGCTGCAATCGCACCCTGCACCTTCAGTTCTCCTGCCGTTACCGGCTTTTCGTCATAAGTGTATCCCACCACTATGCGGGCTACACGCTCTTTTAAATCTTCAATATCTCTTGCCAAGCAAAGGATTGCCATAATCTCACTAGCCACTGTAATGTCAAATCCATCTTCTCTTGGAATCCCGTTGGCCCTGCCTCCAAGGCCGTCAGTGATGAAACGCAGTTGTCTGTCGTTCATATCCACGCAGCGCTTCCAGGTAATTCTTCTCGGGTCAATACCCAGCGCATTGCCCTGCTGAATATGGTTATCCAGCATCGCAGCCAGCAGATTGTTCGCCGCACCTATAGCGTGCATATCGCCGGTGAAGTGAAGATTGATATCTTCCATAGGCACTACCTGCGCATAGCCGCCGCCTGCAGCTCCGCCTTTGATTCCGAATACCGGTCCAAGTGATGGTTCACGCAGCGCAACCACTACATTCTTACCGTTTAACTTCATGGCATCTGCCAGACCAACCGTCGTAGTTGTCTTGCCTTCGCCGGCCGGGGTAGGCGAAATAGCCGTTACCAGAATGACTTTACCATCCGGTGTATCTTTCTTGTCACGAAGCAATTTATAATCGATCTTAGCCTTGTAATTGCCGTAAAGCTCGATATATTCCTCCGGAATGCCCGCCGATTCCGCAATTTCCCGAATGTTACTCATTTGATTTTCTTGTGCGATCTGAATATCGGTTTTGAATTCCATTATTTTTCTCCTTTTGTTTTCTCTTCATTCCTATGACTTTTCACCGGCTCTGTTCCTTCTTACATAAAAAAAGGCCGTATAATCCGGACTATTCGGCCCAGACGGTCGGCTCTTTTCATTATCGATATCGTCATACTTCACGTGGTCTGTTCCACTTTAATACCGTCAGTCGTACAACACCACCATTTTACCATGGGGTTATCGCTCACGCAAGAAAAAGGTTTTTATTTAATCGTGTCTTTTTTATATTTATCTGCTGCCGCCGCCATTATCACGCTATAATTGCGCTATCATTCGGCAGGATATGATTTCCCCTTTAAAAAGGACCTGCGGTGAATCGGGCAGATTCCCTGTGCCTCCAGCCCCTCATAATGAGCTTTTGTGCCGTATCCCTTGTTTTTTTCAAACGAATATCCCGGATATATTTCCGCATATTTGACCATCATTCGGTCTCTCGTTACCTTGGCAATGATAGATGCCGCTGCGATGGCCAGCACTTTAGCGTCTCCCTTGATGATAGACTGCTGAGGCAGCTCCAGTTCCTCGATTTTGACTGCATCGAACAAGAGATAGTCCAGCGGAGGTTTTCCGTCATCTTTGAGCTTCTGTTCTAGGTCATGTATCGCACGGCGCATAGCCAGTTTCGTTGCCTGCAGAATATTGATGTCGTCGATTATTTCGTGATCCGCCATGCCGATTCCCCAGGCGACCGCATATTTTTTGATTCCAACAAAAAGTTCCTCGCGTCTTTTTTCGGAAAGTTTCTTTGAATCGTCTATTCCCAATACGCTGAATTCCTCCGGCAATACCACTGCTGCGGCAACCACCGGCCCCGCCAGCGGGCCTCTGCCCACCTCATCGATTCCGGCGATGCACTTATAGCCTTGTTTGTGCAGTTCCGCCTCCGGGATTTTCATTTCGATGAGTCTTTGCTTCTGCTTTTCCAGCCGCTCTTCCTTGGTCATTCCCGGACCTCCTTTGCAGGAGTTTCAGCCGCATCGGCTCTGCCTGCAGCACCATGCGCCTCCGCACCGCCGCCGTCCCCGGCTGGGGTTTTTGCAGAATCCGCACCACCGCCGGCCCCGGCTGAGGTCTTTGCAGAATCCGGCGGAAGCTCCAGCGTAATCCGGCCGATCTTGCCGCTGCGGAACTCATCCAGCGTCAGCTTGCCGATCCGCTCGTAGTCGATCCGCTTGCCCGGCAGGATGCAGCCCCGCTTCTGAGCCATCATCTCCATGGTCTCAAGCGGAGTTTCGCCTGTTTCCTCCAGCTTATATCTCTCCATGAGCAGCTGCGGATAGTGCTCCGCCAGCACGCCGATCAGCTCCATGGCCAGCGTCGGCACGTCCAGGATTTCGTCCTTGATGGAACCGCAAAATGCCAGATTCAGACCAGCCTTCGGATCCTCGAATTTCGGCCACAGGATTCCCGGTGTATCCAGAAGCTGCATACCGTTCTGCAGCCGCAGCCACTGCTTGCCTTTGGTCACGCCCGGCCGGTCGCCGGTCTGAGCGCTTTTCTTGCCCGCCATCCGGTTGATCAGCGACGATTTGCCTACATTCGGCACGCCGACGATCATCAATCGATACGGTTTCTGCCGCGTTTTATCCTTGTTTTTTTCCGCTTCCATACTGCTTAAAATGCGAAACAGATCCTTGCTGCCCGTCCCGCTCATACAGTTCATAGCCAGCGCCTTGTTTCCTTTGCTGCGGAAAACTTCCGCCCAGTCCTTTACTGCCTTGTTGTCCGCCAGATCGCTCTTGTTGAGAACGATGATCCGAGGTTTGCTCTTCACCAGTTCATCTATAATAGGGTTTCTGCTGGAAATCGGGATCCGTGCATCGATGACTTCGATTACGGCGTCCACCATTTTCAGGTTTTCCTGAATCAGTTCCCGGGTCTTTTTCATGTGTCCCGGGTACCAGTTAATATTGTCAATCATAATGGAATCCTCCTGTTTTCTCTCGTCCCATTATACGATATCGGAGGTGGATGCTGCAAGCCTCCTCACAGCCAATCAAACTGCCCGAAACTTTTTTCCGCAGCTTTTACAACATGAACACCTGAATATCGGCCTTTGATGTTGCAATCCTTGTCGGATTTCTTGAAAATGCAGCCTCAACAAGCCTCCTCACCCGTTTCACGTTGTCAATGGACGTCTCAATAAAATTTTTGCAACATAAAACCCATTTTTAAGCCCCTTCATGTTGTTTTCCGCAAAATATGCAGCATCAAACAGTCTTGAAACGCATTTCATGTTGCAAAAGCTGCAGAGACGCTGCCCGGGTGCGAAACCCAGCCTGACCATGGAACGCTGCCCGGGTGCGAAACCCAGCCTGACCATGGAAC
>CAVCML010000108.1:0-13306 GCA_963603335.1 Bacteroidaceae bacterium
AGGATCCAGTTTTACTTCGTTTGTGTCCGGAACCTGCTTTATGCATACTACTATTCTCATTGTTTCGAAATTCTCCTTTCAAAAATCAGCGCTTGTTGCTGCGCCGCCAGATCTTCATTTTTTCGGCTTCCGCAATCAGTCCCTCCCGGAAATCCGGATGTGCGATGGATATAAGCGCCTCCGCACGCTGCCATGTCGATCTGCCTTTCATATTCACGATACCGTATTCCGTTACGATATACTGTACCGACGTTCTTCCTGTTGTGACGATTGATCCGGGAGCCAGAATCGGCCGGATTCTCGAATGCATCTGCCCATCCTTTGAAGTATAAGTGGACGGACAGCACATGAAGCTTTTGCCCCCCGGAGATAAATACGCTCCCAGCACGAAATCGAGCTGGCCTCCGGATCCGCTTATATGCCGCGTTCCCGAGGATTCCGCATTTACCTGTCCATAAAGATCCACATCCACTGCATTGTTAATTGAGATAAAGTTGCTCAGGGAAGAAATCGTCCGAATGTCGTTGGTGTATCCGACCGATGCCGTCATCATCTCCGGATTACGATCCAGATAGTCGTACATCTTCTTTGAACCCGCACCAAATGCGTAAACCTGTCTGGCGCGATCGATTTCCTTGCGGTAGCCGTTGATTCTTCCCGCCTCAGCAATATCCACAAAGGAATCCACATACATTTCCGTATGTACGCCCAGATCCTTAAGATCGGATTCCGCAATCATTGCTCCCACCGCGTTAGGCATCCCGCCGATTCCAAGCTGCAGACACGCACCGTCGGGGATTTTACTGATAATCAGCTTTGCCACGTCTTTGTCGATGTCTGAAATAGGAGGACTCGGCAGTTCGCTGATTGGTCCATTGTCACTCTCAACGATGTAATCCACGTTTGAAATATGAACGCCGTTGGCAAATCCACCCAGGCAATACGGCAGATTCTCGTTTACCTCAACGACGATTTTCTTAGCATTCTCGCACACAGATGTCAGGTGGGATGCATTTGGCCCGAAGTTAAAGAACCCATGCTTATCCATTGCCGTTACCCGAAACATTGCCACGTCGATGGTACACGGCAGATCGTGATAATACCGTGCCACTTCACTGTAGCGCATCGGATCGTAATAAGCGCATCCCCTATCGATCATTTTCCTCTCGATTCCGGACATGTGCCAGGAGTTCCACGTAAAGTGTTTTCCCGCATCTTCCCTCTCAAAGATTGCAAGCGGCTTTAACAACACGCCTCCCCTCAGATTGATGTCCTTCAGTTCATCCGTTCGCTTTGCCAGAGCTTTGTCCAGCACATCCGGCGTATTTGCACACCATCCGAAATCGACCCAGTTGCCGGATTCCACCAGCGAGGCGGCTTTCTCCGGTGTCACTAATTTCTGTTTGTATTCTTGTTCAAAGTTCATAGCTTATCCCTTAAACGATGCTTTACGATTTTCCAGGAAGGCTGACATTCCTTCCACACGATCCTCTGAATCAAAAGCCGTATCAAAACGCTCTGCCTCAAGTGCCACACCGTCTCTGACTTCCTTATGAATACCTTCGTTTACGGCAGATTTGGCCATCGCCATGGCAATCGGAGCGTTGCTGCAAATGGTATTCGCCAGCTTTTCCGCTTCAGCCATGAGTTCTTCGGCAGGCACCAGTTCTTCTGCCAGACCGATCCGGTACGCTTCCTTTGCATCGATAAGATCTCCCGTATAAATCAGCTTCTTGGCCATGCCTTTGCCAACCAGGCGCGGAAGCCTCTGAGTCCCGCCGTAACCCGGAATAATTCCAAGCTTCGTCTCCGGCTGTCCGAACTTCGCCTTTTCGGAAGCGATTCTGATGTCGCATGCCATCGCCAGTTCGCATCCGCCGCCCAGGGCAAATCCGTTTATTGCCGCAATGACAGGCTTATCACAGTACTCAATCCGGTTCATCAGATCCTGACCTGCTGCAATCATCTGTCTTCCTTCTTCTGCCGTCATAGCCTTCATCTCTGCGATGTCAGCTCCCGCCACGAACGATCTCCCTGCTCCCGTTATGATGACCGCGCGAATCTCATCGTCTGCGTAAATGATGTCAAAAGCTTTATGCAAATCGGCAATCACGCCCTTGTTCAGGGCATTCAGCGCTTTTTCGCGATTCACTGTAATCGTTGCAATCCCGGCATCTTTCTGATATATAATATTTTCAAAATCCATCTTATTTGTTTACTCCCATGGAACCTGAAATTACCATCTTCATAACTTCTGATGTTCCTTCGTAAATCTCTGTAATTTTAATGTCTCTGAGAGCTCTTTCTACCGGGTACTCTCTGCAGTATCCGTATCCGCCCATCAGCTGCACCGCTTCACGGCAAACCTGATTTGCAATGTCAGATGCGAACAGTTTCGCCATAGCAGCCTGCGGGCCGTAATTTCCATGATTGTCCTTCGTTACAGCCGCTCTGTAAATCAGAAGTCTTGCTGCATCGATTTTCGTCTGCATATCAGCCAGCTTGAACTGAGTTGTCTGGAATGCGGAAAGCGGTCTTCCGAACTGCTTTCTTTCCTTTACATAAGCCATGGCTTCGTTGAGCGCACCCTGAGCGATGCCCAGCGCCTGCGCCGCGATGCCGATACGGCCGCCGTCCAGCGCCTTCATGGCAATCTTGAAGCCCTGACCTTCCTTGCCCAGTCTGTTTGCTGCCGGAACTCTCACGTTTTCGTAGGAAACCTCGCAGTTTGATGCTGCTCTGATACCCATTCTCTTGATGTTAGGGCTTACGGTCACTCCCGGAGTCCGCACACCGTTTTCGTCTCTGAGCGGAACGATGAATGCTGAAATGCCTTTCGTTCCCTTGCTCTTATCTGTCATTGCAAACACAACGCAGGTGTCTGCAAATTCGGAGTTCGTCGTAAAGATCTTGCCGCCGTTTATGATGTATTCATCCGCCTCTTCATCATATGCGGCCTTTGTCTGCTGTCCCGCGGCATCGGATCCCGCATTCGGTTCCGTCAGGCCGAAGCATCCTGTTGAAGTTCCGTCTACCAGAGGTCTCAGATACTTCTGCTTTTGTTCCTCTGTTCCAAATCCGTCGATGCAGCCGCAGCAAAGCGATGTGTGTACGGAAACGGTAACGCCTGTGCTTCCGTCAATCTTGGAAAGTTCTTCTACGCAGATTGCATAGCTGAGGTTGTCTCCGCCTGCACCGCCGTACTTCTTGTCGTACGGAATCCCCATAAGGCCGTACTGGTGCATCTTCTTTAACAATCCCAAATCGAAAACTTCCGTTTCATCCATCTCTTCTGCCAGCGGCTTTACTTCATTTTCAGCAAATTTGCGGTAAAGCTCTCTTTGAAGCTCATGTGTCTTTGATAATGTGAAATCCATGTTTTCATGTCCTCCTGTTGCTACTAATTATTCCGAGTGATGACTTGCTTGTCTTTTGATTATCTTTCGATAATCAGCGAGGTTCCTTGCCCTCCGCCTATACAAAGAGTAGCGAGCCCTGTTTTAGCATCCCGTTTCATCATCTCATATAAAAGCGTGATCAGGATACGGCAGCCCGATGCGCCGATCGGATGTCCCAATGCGATGGCTCCGCCGTTTACATTGATCTTTTCCTCCGGAAAGCCCATTTCTCTTGCTACCGCTACAGACTGTGCTGCAAAGGCTTCGTTGGCTTCAATCAGATCAAGATCGTCTACCGTCATGCCGGCTTTTTCCAAAGCTTTTCTGCTTGCCGGAATCGGTCCGATTCCCATAATCTTCGGTTCCACACCGGCGGATGCGTAAGACTTGATCGTGCAAAGCGGCTTTACGCCAAGTTCCTCAGCCTTTTCGCGTGACATTACCACAACTGCACTTCCGCAGTCGTTAAGGCCAGATGAGTTTGCTGCTGTTACAATGCCGTCTTTCTTAAATGCCGGTCTCAGCTTACTGATACTCTCTATTGTTACGCCGGACTTCGGATACTCATCCGTATCAAAAATAACAGGGTCTCCCTTTCTCTGTTTTATACTTATAGGTATGATTTCATCCTTGAATCTGCCGCTCTTGACCGCTGCCTCCGCCTTCTGCTGAGATTTTGCAGCGAAGTCATCCAGGTCCTGTCTTGTAAGACCGTACTTTTCGGCAACGTTTTCTGCGGTAATTCCCATGTGTATATCGTTAAATGCGTCTGTGAGACCGTCTTTAAGCATAACGTCGATCATCTTGGTGTCGCCCATTCTCTGCCCCCATCTTGCCGTCGGTACAACAAATCCCGACATGGACATGTTTTCAGCGCCGCCCGCTACAACGATGTCGGCGTCTTCCGCCTTTATCATCTGTGCTGCCAGGGATATGGCGCGAAGTCCGGAACCGCACACCTTGTTTAAAGTGAATGCCGGAACCTCTTTAGGTATACCTGCGTCGATGGACATCTGTCTTGCTACGTTCTGTCCAAGGCCTGCCTGCAGAACATTTCCCATCACGACCTCATCGACCATAGCCGGCTCAACACCTGCTCTGTTTAACGCTTCACGAATGCAGACTGCACCCAGTTCTCTTGCCGGTACGGTCTTCAGCGATCCGCCGAAGGATCCGATCGGTGTTCTGACTGCACTTACGATGACTGCCTCTCTCATAGTGGTTCTCCTCCTGATTTCGAGTGATTTAACTTATATTTAGATTCTTGCAATGAATTGTCTCAATGAATTATCTTGTGCGGCGGCAAGGCCGCCTGCGGTGTCATGGGTGGCGGCACCGCAGCGTAGTAAGGGTTAAGTATAAGTAAAGTTATGGACTTATGTGTGATTACATTTTGAAGTGTAGCACCGACTGTCAATGGAAGTTCAATAGCGAAATTTGTATTTTTTCCTTGGAAGCCGCCGAATTCCGCATTAAACTTTCTAAATTTGTATGTGTTGTGGAATGTTTTGCGTGGAATTCGAGCCGGTACTTTTGGCATTTTTTAACATAATATCCGGCTTTAGCCAGCCTCATTTCTTTTTCGTGCTGTTTTGAAGTAATATACTATGGCTGAATTTCAATGGGTTCAGGCTTTCTGCCCTCAAAGCTTACAGCTAGCTTCCTTTTGCTGGCACCTTTTTTTGCAGAAAGAAAAAGCACAGAAATCCTTCAAAAATATTCCTGTGCTTATTGTTTTGTGAAAAGATGGCTTCTATCTTACTTATTTCAACGGTTCCGTGGCTTATCCTCATCGCTTTCGCGTCATAATTATGTTGTCTTTTGTTGTCTACCAGTACTTCGGCAATACGAATTCCTCAATAACCCGGTGTACGGTTTCCAAACTTCGGATGTCATCTTCGAAAGTATAAATCAGATTTCTCCATTGATAATAACCGTTTTTACGGTAGTCTTTCATTCGCTGCAGTGCATGCTCCCGATATTCATCATCGGCATCGATAAGCCCGAAGTGTTCCCAGATAATCTTCGTGCCGTCGCGGCATGTGATGATGAAATCGGCATAATAGCAGCGGCTTTCGATAATAATACCTTCATCGTAAGTATATTCAATACCGTAGCTCTCCAGAGCGTTGCCTATGCTCTGCTCGAACTTGGAGCGCACCGCTTCTCCTCCGTTGGTTTTATAAATCAAATGCTCCGAATGATATGGATCCCTGCGGTAAGATTTCTTTTTCTTCTTGACGCGGTAATAATTTCGCGGAAGCTGCCTGAATCCCGGCGGCAGTTTTTGCATAATTGTTTCGAAATCGGTATTCTCACAGGAATCCAGCACTTTATTCAGCAGTATGAGATTTTTCTGCAGCAGATCGCGTTCCTTTTCCAGATACCGCTTCAGTGCCAGGTTCTGTACCAGTTCCCGGTCACCGGTTATTCCGCATCTCTGATCCCTGATTTTCTGTACGCAATAGTATTTCTGGTTTTTGCGCGCAAAGAGAAGATCTCCCGGCGGCAGAGACTTCATCTGCAGGCGAATGTCCTGCAGACGTTTTTCATGATCTGCTTTGGCGTGTTCCATGCATTGTCTGATATTCTGCATTTTTGCCCCCCCTTTCGGCTGTATGCACATATTACGTTGCGGTTACGTATGTCGGTTATGTTGTCGGTTACGCACCGTTTCATCTACCATATATTACCAATGCTCGGAATTCAAGCTTTTCCTCTGCAAAAACAGAAACTCTTCACTTCTTCTCCAAATTCTTCCGAAAAATTCAGGAATTACGCTTCTTTTGCAGAAATTTTTCGGGAGCTTTTCTGTAAAAATAAAAAATTTGCACAAAAAACAGACACCTCAAAATTCCAAAACTCTGCGATGTCCGTTTTGTGCAAATTTGTATTGTTTTATGACGGTTGCTTTCTATAAGCTTTCCAGTTTTTTCACTGCATTATCGAGCCAGCTGCCTTTGAAGTCTTCGATTTCGCCGCTGTCACAGGCTGCCGCCAGGTTCGGGTCAATCGGAAGACGTCCCAGTACATCAATGCCGTATTCCGCAGCAACCTCTGCGACGGTGCTCTTGCCGAACACTTCGATTTCCTTGCCGCAATCCGGACACGTCAGATATGACATGTTTTCAACCAGACCCAGAACCGGAATATCCATCATTTCAGCCATGCGAACAGCTTTGCCTACGATCATGGAAACCAGCTCCTGCGGTGAAGTTACCACGATGATGCCGTCAACCGGCAGCGACTGGAATACCGTGAGCGGAACGTCGCCTGTTCCCGGCGGCATATCAACGAACAGATAGTCAACCTCGCCCCACAGCACGTCTGTCCAGAACTGCTTAACCGTACCTGCGATAACCGGACCTCTCCAGATTACCGGGTCGGTATCGTTTTCCAGCAGGTTGTTGACAGACATGGTGCCGATGCCTGTCCGGGTACGCAGCGGGAAAATTCCCAGCTCATTGGCCGATGCTTTTTCGGTCACACCAAATGCCTTAGGGATGGACGGACCGGTAACATCCGCATCCAGAATTGCTGTCTTATATCCAAGTCTGTTCATGCTGACTGCCATGAGGGATGCCACCATGGATTTGCCGACGCCGCCTTTGCCGCTGACAACGGCGATGACCTTTTTAATGTCGTTAAAGCTGTTGGTTTCCGCCAGAAAACTCTGCGGCTGACTTTCGCAGCTTCCCGCCTGAGAGCAGCTCCCGCAATTGGAATCACAACCGCCGCAGCCGGAACCGCAGCTTTCCGATGTTTCCTGTGTTACTTTTTCTTTATCTTCCATTTCTCTTACCTCTTTCAGTATTTTCATACGATTTATATATTATACTCGTTCCCCTGCAGGAAAACAAGAGAGAAGGCTAAAAGACCGCAAGTCGGCGCACGCCTGCAGATGCCCGGAATTTATATTAACGTGAGGCTATAACGTCTTGAATTTTCTTGTCTCCGGCCTTCCTGCCGTAATCTTCTATAGCTCGTTTGTCAGCATTGCCGTGGCTCAGACAGGCAGCACCGCCAATACATCCATCGGTGCAGACCATGCCTTCTATGAAGTTGTTCGGCAGTACGCCTTTGCTTGCACGCAAAAGAGCGGTTTTACAGCTGTCAATGCCGTCGCATACGATCGGATTGAATGCAAATTCCGTCTGCTGTTCCTTTACGGCCTCTTCAACCGCTTCACTGAGGCCGCCCGTGCGGGCGAATACTCTTCCGTAATATGTAGCTGTATCCAAATCCGTTTCCTCAAGCCGGTCAACGGTGATATCTTTGCTGTCAATCATTGCCTGCAGCTCCTCAAACGTCATGACGTAATCCACATACCGGTGAACCTCCGGTTTGCGCACTTCACCCTTTTTGGCTGTGCATGGTCCGATGAAGACGACCTTCGCATCTGGATCCTGTTCTTTAATCAGCTTGCCCGTCTCCGCCATCGGTGAGAGGTTATCGGAAATATGCTCCGCCATCTGCGGAAATTTCATTTTTATGTATTTAACAAATGCCGGACAGCATGAGGACGTTAAGAAACCTTTCTCCTGAAGCTCTTTCGCCTCCTTGTAAGCTACAATGTCCGCACCCAGCGCAACCTCTTCCACCGCATAAAATCCGAGCTTTCTGATGGCTGAGATAACCTGCCCCGGTTTAGCGTATTGAAACTGACCTGTAATCGCAGGTGCCACTATGGCATGCACATGGTATTTTTTATTGTCATCGCTCTCCACGATGGTCTTGATGATATCCGTGATGCTCGATACATCCAGCGTAGCACCAAACGGACATTTATATACGCATGCACCGCACTCGATGCATTTCTCGCTGTCAATCTGCGCCACTCCGTCCGGTGCCATGGAAATGGCATCCACTTTGCAGGCGTTTTCACACGGACGCTTGAAATTGGTTATGGCGCTGTACGGGCAGCTCTTGGCACATTTGCCGCATTCCACGCACTTTGATTTGTCAATATGCGCTTTCTGATGCGAATCCACTGTTATCGCTCCCAGTTTACATGCTCCGACACAGGCATGAGCCACGCAGCCCCTGCAAAGGTCCGTCACCACATGTCCCGCCACCGGACATTCATCGCATGCGATGTCGATGACCTGAATCACGTTATGATCGTCCTTCTTGCCGCCCAGCGCAATCCGGATTCGCTCCGCCACGATGGCTCTGTCCTTGTAAATGCAGCAGCTCATGGTAGGCTCACCCTTTTTCACCACCTGATTGGCTATGTCATTAAACACCGAAAACGCATCGTTTCCAACCCACGTCTGACGCGCCAGTTCCGTCAGAACCTTGTACTTTAATTCCTGCACATAAGTGTCAAAAATTCTCATCTTTTTTCTCCATTAATACTCCATTAAAGTCATTTATCCTTATAAATTCTATGATAATCCACTGTTGTTAAAATGTAAACTATTATCAGTGCATCCGGAATTATTGATAAGATTCAGATATTTTTACCACAAATATAGCGGATTTTAAAAATCCGGCAAGCGTAAAAAAATTGCACATCAAAAACCGACAGCTTTCCCGCCGTCGGTTTTTGATTGTGGATTTCACGTTTTATGTCATGTACAGTTCTCTTACTTTTTAGATGTCAGAAAATCGTCCAGATTCTTCTGCCATGTGTCCACATCCATGCTTTCAGGAGCACGCTTTCCAATCGGATTTTCCATAACGTCCTTGATGTTTTCATCGTATTCTGCCGCATTAACCGGGCCTTCACCTATCGCTTCGTATAACGGAGCTTTCTTGAAATCATCCGCATAAGGCATCGGGAAATTATATTCGAACAGATGGCGCAGATAGTGATCCTGGAAATTTGTACCGTATTTTCTGCATCTGTCCACAAGATCCAGATCCAGCGTCATCGTGCAAATCGTCGGCGTTTCACCGGCTTCCCAAATGCATTGACCCTCCGGAGAAATAATCTGTGAATGGCCGTATAAGTGGTGGCTTCCAAAGAATCCCGTTCCGTTTGTGCAAACCAGATATGCCTGATTTTCCAATGCACGAACATAGTGATAATGTTCATTCAGCTTATACAATTCCTGGAAATAAAAAATCCTTGTATTTTACGGTATTTTTGATGAAAGCGGTTATATTTTGTGATAATATACACGTACAGACCGATTCGGTCTTTGGGGGCGCGGCATTCTTCGCGCCTCCTATGGTTGAATAAAGGTAAGTACTATGAACAACAAAATCAAAACACATGGATTTGCATTTCTGACGATCCTGCTCTGGGGATCCGCGTTTCCGTTTACACGGTCTATGGGCGATGCCATTTCACCGTCTGCACTTTGCTTCGAGCGATGCTGCATTTCAGCTGTCGTACTGCTGATTGTCGGTAAGCTCTGTCACATCCGCAAACCGTTCCGCAAAAAAGATCTGCTGTGGTTTTTTCTTTCCGGCGCACTGGGCTTTTCGGCGTACTTCATATTTTTCAACGTCGGAATGTCAACACTGACATCCGCCACCGGAAGCATTGTAACTACGTCATCTCCGATTCTGACAGCTATCGGACTTTATACCATTTATCATGAGCGAATCAACCGCATCGGCTGGTTTTCGATTATCTGTGCGTTCGGCGGAGTTGCTGTTCTGCTGCTGTGGAACGGCGTGCTTTCCATCAATATCGGCATCCTCTGGATGTTTCTGTGCGGGTCCGTATTCGCAGGATACAGCGTGCTCAACCGGAAATTCAATGAGATGGGATACTCCGCTATGGAGGTGGTTACGTACAGTGCTCTTTTCGGAGCGATTCAGACTCTTCCATTCCTGCCGGCTCTGCTTCACGATATGACGACCGCCGGCCTTACAGCTAACCTGAGCGGCATCTATCTCGGTGTATTCCCGAGCGCTCTGGCATATCTGTCCTGGAGCAAGGCGATAGCCATAGCGGACCGCACCAGCGAGGTAACCAATTATATGTTCGTAAATCCGCTCATTGCTGCCATCATCGGATTTATCATGCTCCGGGAAGTTCCCGACATGGGAACATTTATCGGCGGTGCAATCATCATCGCCAGCGTCATCGTCTTCACACTCAAAGGTGCCGAACCTGCGCCGGATAAGGCGATTAATTCCAAGACGGCGGATGCGAAGCTATAAAGCTGCAGAAAATATAAAATTAAGAAATTAAGCGAATTTCCGTCTCGTGAAAAACGATTCCCGCGTCTAACGCGGGGTTTTCCTTATACAAAAAACTGCGCTGCCGGGCATAAGAGCCTGACGAGCGCAGTTGTTTTTTATTTGTAATCTTTGCAGAAAACTTTGCAGGAAGATCGGCTGTATTTTATCTTATTCCTGGATTCCCGGAATTACCGGCAGTGCATCCATTGACGGTTTCAGTTCTTCATCCGTCGGGATACTGTCTGTCATAGTGCCTTCATTGAAGGAAGCGTAAGCGGTCATATCGAAATAACCTGTTCCCGTGAGGCCGAAGAGAATTGTCTTTTCTTCACCGGTTTCCCTGCACTTGAGAGCCTCGTCGATAGCGCCGCGGATTGCATGAGCGGATTCCGGTGCCGGAAGGATTGTTTCCAGCTTTGCAAACTGAACGGCCGCTTCAAATACCTTGCTCTGTTCGTATGATACGGCCTCCATGTATTTGTCATCATACAGCTTGGACAGGATTGGAGACAGACCGTGGTAACGAAGGCCGCCGGCGTGGTTTGCGGACGGTTTGAATGTGCATCCCAGTGTATACATCTTGGCCATCGGCGTGATTTTGCCGGTGTCGCAGTAATCGTATTTATAAACGCCTCTGGTGAGCGACGGACATGATGCCGGTTCAACCGCGATGATTCTGGGATCGGCTTTACCCGTCAGCTTATCCTGCATGAACGGAGCGATGAGACCGCCAAGATTCGAGCCGCCGCCTGCGCATCCGACTACGATATCCGGATATTCATCCAGCTGTTCCATCGCAATCTTGGATTCCAGACCGATAACCGACTGGTGAAGCAGTACCTGGTTGAGCACGGAGCCCAGAACGTAACGATATCCTTCTTTTGTTACCGCCACTTCGACCGCCTCGGAAATAGCGCATCCCAGGCTTCCGCTGTTGTTAGGATCTTCTGCCAGAATCTTTCTGCCCGCCTCGGTTCTGTCGGACGGAGATGCAAATACCTGTGCACCGAAGGTCTTCATAATGTCTTTACGGAACGGCTTCTGCTGGAAGGAAACCTTTACCATGTATACCTGCAGATCAAGTCCGAAATATGAACATGCTTCTGCAAGTGCGGTTCCCCACTGACCTGCTCCGGTTTCTGTAGTTACGCCCTTGAGTCCTTCCTTCTTGGCGTAGTATGCCTGTGCTATTGCGGAGTTGAGCTTGTGGCTGCCGGAGGTGTTGTTACCTTCGAATTTATAGTAGATTTTCGCCGGTGTGTCCAGAGCTTTTTCAAGGTTGTAAGCTCTGCAGAGCGGCGACGGACGATATATTTTGTAGATCTCGCGCACTTCATCCGGGATGTCGAAATATCTCGTTTCATCATCCATTTCCTGCTTAGCCAGTTCTTTGCAGAATACCGGATATAGGTCCTCTACCGATGCCGGTTTGCCGGTCGCAGGATTAATCATCGGCGGCACCTGTTCCTTCATATCGGCGCGCAGGTTATACCATTGCTGCGGAATCTGATCTTCGGTTAAATATAATCTGTGTGGTACTTTGACTGCCATAATGTTTCTCCTTTCTTTGTCACCCGCACAGGTGACGCCAGCGCCTCTTGACGCTTTCCCATATACTTTTGGTTCAGGACAATTATTACCGAAACCCAAATCAGATATCAGGGCAGGTAATAAAAAAACTTCTGTCCTGAAAACTCAGGACAGAAGTTATACTTCTGCTATGCCACCCGGGGAATACCCCTTCAATCTACGTACAGCTTTCGATACGCGCTCCCTTTGTTACAGGCGGAGATCCCGTCAGTTTCTACTTGGCTGCGGCTCATGCAGTAAAATATATCCTGCTGCCGCCGGCTGTTCGTCTGCCCTCATAAGTCCATTCACTCCGGTTCTTCCTGCCGCATTCCCACCATCTGCAGCTCTCTGTGAGGTCAATACCTGAGGTACTACTCTTAATCATCGGTTTGTTTTTTAACTTGTTCTGTTTAGTATTATATTTCCCGCATTGGAAAATGTCAATATAAAATTTGAATTTTTATTGGTATTTTTCACAAAAAAAATATCGAAATGTTATTTGTTTTCCGGCTCTGTTCCGGTCAAATCAATGGAAATCTGCTGGCTGAACAGCATATCATTTTCACCGCTTTCCTCGTCCAGCGCCCCTTCGATATCGGCGATATCCGGCAGCTCCTTAAGCGTGCTGAATCCGAATTGTTTCAAAAATTCATCGGTGGTTCCGTACAGAATCGGGCGCCCGACCGCATCGGATCTGCCTACCTCCGTCACCAGCTTTTTCTTGCTCAGGCCTTCCAGCACACGGTCGCATCGTATGCCCCTGATTGACTCGATTTCGCCCTTTGTCACCGGCTGTCTGTATGCCACAATCGCCAGCACCTCCAGCGCTGACTGTGAAAGCTTTTTATGCTTCACGGGCGTACAGAGCCGCTCAATATAATCAATGTTTTCCTCCCGGGTTACGAACTGAAAGCTCCTGTTCACCTCCCGGATTACGATCCCGCGGCCTTCCTGCTCGTACTCCTCCTGCAATTCCTTAAAATACGGATAAATCTCCGCCTTATCCATATTGAACACTTCCGCAGCATCCTTGATATCCAGAGGTTCCCCCCATACGAACATCATGGATTCAATAGCCGACTTTATGGTTTTCTTTCCTGACATATTCTACTCGTCTCCTTCCCCGGCGTAATCGTTTTCTGCAGTATTTTCCGCAAAGAGTTCTTCCGCCGCAGACACTGTGATATCGCCGAACA
>CAVCML010000109.1:0-7111 GCA_963603335.1 Bacteroidaceae bacterium
AGATGATTTTGACTGATCGTATTTCGAAGAATTATTGCAATTATCCTAGTAAAATGGTATAATTAGAAACTGATTAAGTACGTAAAGGAAGGAAGACTAATGAAAATACCTGAATTATACGAACATAAAAAACCTGTGTTCTCACTGGAAATTTTCCCGCCTAAAAAGAAGAGTAATATAGATTCGATTTACAGTACAGTAGAACAGCTTGCAGATTGTAATCCGGATTTTATCAGTGTTACATACGGAGCAGGCGGAAATCTGGCAGACAATTCCACCTGCGAAATTGCCTCGCGCATCAAAAGGCAGTATGGAATTGAAGCGCTGGCACACTTGACGTGTGTCAATTCATCCAGGGATGATGTGCAGGAAATGATTGACAGATTGGCGGCAGAAAATATTGAGAACGTGCTGGCACTTCGAGGTGATATTTCGGAAGATATTGATATAAAGCATGATTTCCGCCATGCCAACGAACTGGCTATTGAGATACAGAGAAAATGCAGTGACAATCTGGAAATTCTGGGAGCATGCTACCCGGAGGGCCATTACGAAAGCAAATCACTGGAAGAAGACATTCAGAATTTAAAATATAAAATCGGGGCAGGTGTCAAGGTGCTGATTACACAGTTGTTCTTTGATAACCAGTGCTTTTATGAATTTGTCGGCAGAGCCAGAATGATGGGAATCAAGGTGCCGATATCCGCCGGAATCATGCCGATTGTCAATTCGAGACAGATTGAACGTACAGTGGCATTGAGCGGAGCCAGCCTGCCGCATGATTTTACGAAGATGATCAGCCTTTATGAAAACAACCCGGAAAAGCTGTTTGAGGCAGGCATACAGTATGCTGTGGATCAGATTCGCGACTTGATTATCAACGGCGCAGACGGAATCCATCTGTACACTATGAACAATCCAAAGGTAGCGTTAAAAGTATATGAAAAAATTGAGGATCTTTTAGAGCGATGAATGTGAGAGTAACAGCTTCGCTGAACAGAAAACGCTGGCTGGCTGCTTTGCAGAGCGGCAAAGAGATTTCAGATTTGCTCAAGAAGCAGATGGACACGGCAGAGCAGCTGCTTTTTGAGGCAGCTAAGCCAAAAGCAATCTATCGGATTATGAATAAAGAAGATATCCGAAGAAAAGGCACCTCGATTGAAAAACATCTGGAAGGATGTAATCGGGTTGTTGTTATGGGTGCAACACTGGGTATAGGAGTGGATAATCTGATTCGTCGAATGCAGGCGGAGGATATGGCAATGGCTGTAATATTGGATTGCGGGGCTTCACTGTTGATTGAGCAGGTATGTGATGATTTCCAGCAGCAAATAGAGATGGAAACGGATGGATATCTGACATCACGATTCAGTCCGGGATATGGAGATTATCCGCTTGAATACCAGGAGATTATCATACGTTATATTGATGGGCAGCGAAAAATCGGACTGAATGTGACGGGCAGCAGTCTGATGGTGCCGCGCAAGTCGGTAACGGCACTGCTAGGAATTTCAGATCATCCGGCAGCAGGAAGACCGGCAACATGCGGAGAATGTGTTCTGCGGGAAAAATGCACACTGAGAAAAGAGGGAAAATTCTGTGGAGATTGATTTTAGAAAAAAAAGATACGTATTAGATGGAGGAATGGGGACAATGCTGCAGAATGCAGGCATGAGACCGGATGAAACGACGACTGGATTCGGACTTGCACATCCGGAAATCCTAACGGAAATTCACCGGAAATACATAGAGGCGGGCTCGGATATTATTTATGCCAGCACCTTCGGAACAAATAGATTTAAGAAAAAAGAAATCGGCGAGTATAAGTTAGAAGATGCGGTTCGCATTCAGATGCAGGCTGCTGTCACAGCAAAGGAAAACATGGCGCAGCAAGGGAAAAAAGCAGGGGTAGCCATCGATATCGGCCCTTTGGGAGAATTGCTGGAACCGATGGGTACTTTGTCGTTTGAAGATGCTTACGACGCATTTCGTGAGATTATTCAGGCAGGCTGCGATATGGCCGACCTTGTTGTAATTGAAACAATGACGGATTTGTATGAAGTGAAGGCGGCGGTTCTTGCGGCAAAGGAAACCTGTGATTTGCCGGTAATTGCAACCATGACATTTGAAGAAAACGGACGGACGTTTACGGGAGCCAGTCTAGAGGCAATGGCATTGACATTGGAAGGCCTTGGTGTTGATGCAATGGGAATAAACTGCTCTCTGGGGCCGGAGGAAATCTTTCCGATGGCGCAGAAATTGAGGGCTTTGACGGATTTGCCGATAGTAATAAAACCGAATGCGGGCTTACCGGATCCTGAGAGCGGAGTCTACGATATCAGCTGCAATCAGTTCGTAGAAAAGATGAAGGACTATCTGGAACTTGGAGTTGAAGTTATAGGAGGATGCTGCGGAACGACGCCGGAATATATTGAAGGACTTGCGGAAACAGCCGGAAAATTCGATGGAACGGAGGCAAAGTCTTCTGATCATGCAAAACAGCTGCAGGTGTGCAGTGGAAATACTGTAGTGACGGTAGACCACGTCACGGTTATCGGGGAGAGAATCAATCCTACAGGTAAGAAAAGACTTAAGCAGGCATTGCTGGAGGAAGACTTTGACTATATTTTATCCCAGGCAATTGAACAGATTGATGCGGGGGCTGAAATTCTGGATGTCAATGTCGGTGTACCGTCGCTGGATGACGTGCAGATGCTGCCGCGGGTGATTAAGAAACTGCAGTCGATTACGAGTCTTCCTTTGCAGATCGATTCTGCAAATCCGAAGGCTATCGAAGCGGCACTTCGCGTATACAATGGAAAAGCAATCGTAAATTCCGTCAACGGAGAAGAGCAGGTGATGAAGAATATCCTGCCGGTCGTAAAGAAATACGGTGCTGCGGTAGTTGCACTGACGCTGGATGAAAACGGAATTCCAAATAAGGCGGAAGAACGTTTTGCTATTGCGGAGCGCATTTTGGAGCGAGCACTGGAATATGGAATTCCAAGGGAAGACGTCATCGTTGATTGTTTGACACTGACTGCTTCGGCACAGCAGAAGGAGGTTGCGGAAACTCTTAAGGCTGTACGAATGGTCAAGGAACGGCTGGGATTGAAAACAGCACTGGGCGTTTCAAACATCAGCTTTGGCTTGCCTCTGCGGCCTGTTGTCAACAGAACATTTCTGACCATGGCGATGGAATGCGGATTGGATCTTCCGATTATCAATCCTAACAGTGAAGATATGATGTCTTCTGTTTTTGCATTTCATGTGCTGCATAATATCGATGAGAATGCAGAGGCATTTATTGAGCGTTATAAAGATACTGCCATGGAAACTTCGAAAATATCACATAAAAAAGACAATTCCATCACAGAAACTTCGGCAAATAAAGATGAAAACCATGATATATTTTATTGTATAGAAAAAGGTATGAAACGAGATGCGGTGATTGCTGTGGAGAAACTCCTGCAGGATCACACTGAGATGGAACTGGTAAATGATTATCTGATTCCGGCACTTGACAAAGTAGGGCAGGGATTTGAAAAGGGAACGATTTTCCTGCCGCAGATGCTGCAGGCGGCTGCGGCTGCACAGGCCGGCTTTGACATCGTTAAATTGAAACTGGCTGAAAGTGACAAAGAAGTGGCATCTATCGGACAGGTGGTTATAGCCACAGTAAAGGGAGATATTCATGATATCGGAAAGAATATTGTGAAGGTAATCATGGAAAATTACGGATTCCATATGATTGATCTGGGCAGAGACGTTGCGCCTGAAATCATCGTTGAGAAAGTAAAAGAAAAAAATATTAAACTGGTAGGATTGAGTGCACTTATGACGACGACGCTGAAAAGCATGGAAGAAACAATCGCCGCAATCAAGAAAGCGGCACCAGACTGCAGAGTTATGGTAGGAGGTGCTGTCTTGACGGCAGATTATGCAGAAAAAATCGGTGCGGATTATTATTGCAAAGATGCGATGAAGTCGGTGGAGGCTGCACAGGAGGTTTTTAATGGGTAGATTCAATATGTGGTTTGCAAATCTGATGAGAGGCCGTTATGGGATGGATCAGCTGAACAGGACTTTATCCATCGCCGCGCTGATTTTGATTGTAATCAATTTCTTTTTTCATAAAGGTATCATCAATTGGATTGCAGTCGTTTTGCTGATTTACATTTACTGCAGGATGTTTTCCAGGAATATTAATGTGCGGGCAGCTGAAAATCAGAGGTATCTGCGTTTTTCTGAATCCGTGCGCTCCAAATTCGGAAGAAAAAGTCAATATAGGAATAACGCTTACGGAAATTATGGCGGTGCAAATGGATACGGAGCCGGCAGAGGTGCAAAATTCAGAAGGGATAAAACTCATAAGATTATGAAATGCCCCGGATGCGGAGGAAAACTTCGTGTTCCTAAGGGTGTGGGAAAAATTAATATCACATGCCCGCACTGCAGCACAAAATTCACAAAAAAAGTATAATATTAAAAATATTTACCAATTATTTTATTGCAAAACCCATATGAACGGTGTAAGATAAAAACAGATTAGAGGATTTTCAGGACATAATTGATGGGGAGAAAACAAATGAGAAGAAGATTTGAAAATATTGTTTTATGTCTGATACTATGCTTGTCGATGATGCTGTGCCTGTTCGGATGCGGAGAAAAAAAATCAGGTTCGACTATTGAGGAACCTGAAATTACGGGAAAATATCTTCAGGAAGAATATTCTCAGCAGTTATTGACAGACGGTGCAGAAGCTGTTGTAGGTTATGTAACTTTGGATAAATTGGGAGAAGGCGGCTACAGCGTACATATTGCGGAACGCCAGGTAGTACAGAGCTCAGATTACGAGGAAGGATATTATATAGCCGATAATAATGTAAGTAAAGATGTGACGCTGGGTGCTGAAGGACGGATTGCCTGTATGAACGATGATGAACTTGAAGTCGTTTCAGCAGATGATTTCATACAGAAATATAACGATGGAGAAAAACAGCTCTATACGGTATATCTGATGGGAGATTCTGCGGAGTTGATTTTGGCGACGGATCCGGCGGAGGCTGAAGTGGAATAATCTGCTGCGG
Organism: Bacteroidaceae bacterium; assembly: GCA_963603335.1. Classification (GTDB taxonomy): domain Bacteria; phylum Bacillota; class Clostridia; order Peptostreptococcales; family Anaerovoracaceae; genus Lentihominibacter. Next base: position 5,091 of record CAVCML010000109.1, read on the forward strand.
CAGCTTTGCAGCGAAAAAAATCGAGATATCAGAAAAAGGTGTGGTATTTTCCCCACCTTTTTTGATACAATAAAATCGTTGAGTATATTTGCGGGAGGAGCGAATTTATGCCGGAACCAAATCCAGTGGCTTTCACTGTTTTTCATATTGATATCATGTGGTACGGGATTCTGATAACAGCGGGAATTGCAATTGCGACGATTCTGTGCATGAGGAGGGCACCGAAGCATGGCCTGGATGGGGATCGGGTTTTAAATTTCGTCATAATCAGTGTTCCCGCGGCTATTGTGGGAGCGCGGCTCTATTATGTGATTTTCAATTGGTCCATGTATGCGGGAGACTGGGCGAGGATTGTCAATATTCGTCAGGGTGGTCTTGCTATTCACGGAGGACTGATTTTCGGTCTGGGTACAGCTGTTGTGCTGTGCCTGATTTGGAAGATACGGCCTCTGAATATTTTGGATCTGGCGGCTCCGTGCGTAGCTTTAGCTCAAGCTATCGGAAGATGGGGCAATTATTTTAATTCCGAGGCACATGGAGGTCCTACGAATCTGCCGTGGGCAGTGACGGTGGATGGACAGACATATCATCCCACTTTTTTATATGAGTCTATTTGGTGTTTTCTGCTGTTTTTGTTTCTCATTTATATGGACAACAGAAGATGCTTTGAAGGACAGACGATTTGTTTGTATGGAATGCTGTATTCGGTGGAACGTTTTTTTGTGGAAATGCTTCGCACCGATAGCCTGATGATTGGACCGTTTAAGCAGGCACAGATTATAAGCGTTGTAATTTTTATTGCTTGTTTTGCGGGATATTTAATCCTGCACAAACGAGAAAAGAAGATTAACCGAACGGCATAATGCTTTCGGTTTTGCTGATAAAATAATAACGAGGAGAATAATAATATGAAGTTAGGTATCGTAGGATTGCCGAATGTCGGCAAAAGTACATTATTTAATGCAATCACAAAGGCCGGAGCTGAAGCGGCTAACTATCCGTTTTGTACCATCGAGCCAAATGTTGGAGTCGTAACGGTTCCGGATGAGCGCCTGAAGGTGCTTCACGAGATGTACAATTCCAAGAAGACGATTTATACGACCATCGAATTCTATGACATTGCGGGTCTGGTAAAAGGTGCATCCAAGGGAGAAGGCCTGGGAAATAAATTTTTAGGCCACATTCGCGAGGTCGCTGCCATAGTCCATGTTGTACGTTGTTTTGAAGACCCTAATGTCGTTCATGTAGACGGTAAAATTGATCCGCTTTCCGACATCGATACCATCAATACGGAGTTGATTCTTTCCGATATGGAAGTGCTGGAACGCAGGATCCAGAAGACGACAAAGAATCTCAAAGGCGATAAATCTCTGCAGAAAGAACTGGATTTGCTGAACAGAGTTTATGCGTTTCTGGGAGAGGGAAAATCTGCCAGAGCCATGGAGCTGGAAGAAGATGAAGCGGAATTTGTCAAGAGCCTGGATCTGCTCTCCTACAAACCGGTGATTTACGCAGCCAACGTATCCGAAGATGATGCTGCCGGAGAGGATAATGAATATATACGAAAGGTCAGAGAGTTTGCAGCGACCGAAAACTCTGACGTTGTAGTCGTATGTGCAAAGATTGAATCGGAAATGGCGGAGCTGGAGGACGAAGAAAAAGATATGTTCCTTGAGGAAATGGGTATTGAAAAATCCGGCCTTGACAAGCTGGTGCAGGCATCATATCATCTGCTTGATTTGATTTCGTTTCTTACGGCCGGAGAACCGGAAGTCAGAGCATGGACGATTAAGAGAGGAACAAAGGCTCCGGGCGCTGCCGGGAAAATACATACTGACTTTGAAAGAGGATTCATCCGTGCCGAGACCATAGCTTACGATAAGCTTGTGGAATGCGGCGGAAATTTGGCAACGGCCAAGGAGAAAGGGCTGATTCGCTCCGAAGGCAAGGAGTACGTAGTAAAGGATGGCGATGTGATGCACTTCCTCTTCAATGTTTAAAAAATTGAACAAAAAATAAGC
>CAVCML010000110.1:0-28565 GCA_963603335.1 Bacteroidaceae bacterium
GTACAAACATGATGAACTATTTTGAAAACGTGAAAACAATCGAAGAACTGAAAAAAGCCTATTTCAAGGCAGCTAAGGAAAACCATCCAAACCACGGTGGAAACGTGGAAATTATGAAGATTCTGAACAACCAGTATGCAGAACTGCAGGTAAAATTAAAGAACGTGCACACGTCCCATAATGGAGACGGTAAAACGTACACCGCAACTAAGGAAACGGCAGAGGTGCCGGAAGATTCCTTGAATATGGAAATGTGCGCAGGTCTCTGAACCGATACTATGACAAAATCGGAGTGCCGCAGAAAAGTCCACACACATACAGAGCCACATTCTGCACAGAATTATGCAGAGCTGGCGTTCCGCTGGAAGTTGCCTCTAAACTCATGGGACACAAGTCAATAGAAGTCACAGCCAAACACTATGCCTTAGTGAAACAGGATGTACAGATAGATGCTATCAATCGTCTTCCGGGTATCGGCTGAAAAATTTAACGACTTTTGCACAAGAAAACCCCAAATAATCACAAAGAACAGCAAACAATCACAATGAATATATGGCATTAAAAGAACCTCTGAAACGTTGAAATTTCAGAGGTTTTTTCGTTGGAATTGGTTGCGGGGGCAGGATTTGAACCTACGACCTCCGGGTTATGAGCCCGACGAGCTACCAGCTGCTCCACCCCGCGATATTAATATTCATTTTTAACAATTTTTTGTGCCTGAGTATTGGTGCCGGAGACCGGGGTCGAACCGGTACGATCGGTAAGGATCGCAGGATTTTAAGTCCTGTGCGTCTGCCAATTCCGCCACTCCGGCAAAATATAATCTGAAGTCGTTTTCACAACTTCAGATTATTATTGGCTCCAAGGGTGGGGCTCGAACCCACAGCCTATCGGTTAACAGCCGAGTGCTCCACCATTGAGCTACCTTGGAATATTAGGTTGCGCTTCGTAACGACAAGAATTATTATATAGCATCATGCACTCTGCGTCAACCTATTTTTTGAAAAAAAGTTCGATTTTTTTCGTCTTTTTTTATCATAATTTTTGCAAAATTATTCTTGTTTTTTACACTGGTTTAGTGGGCTATTTTTTGCCGAAGCGCTTTACAAGACCCTTGTGTTTTTCATTCGCTTCATCATTAATTTTCTCATCTGAATCCGCAGATTCCTCCGGAATTTCTTCCCCATCATTCTTTGTATCGACAGGTACGGCATCTTCCATCTTGTCCGCATCTCCCACATCAATGTGCTCCGGTTCCAGAAGTTCAGGTTCTTCTTCTTCCAATTTCTTGTCTTCTTCCTGAATTTCTTCCAGATGCTGCTGATGCTCTTCCTCCATAGCAGCCTCAATCAACTTGATTTTTTCTCGGTATTTTCTGGTGTTCTCTCTATCGCCTTCATCTTCATAGATTGCCATCAATTCCTTCATGGTTTCCAAATGACTGCCGTTAAGCTGGAGAACCTTACGAAATGAGCTTACTGCTTCCGACCTGCGTCCCGTCATTTCATAAGCTACGCCCAGATAATAATGCAGCGGCCACCAATCATTGAACCGACTGGTCAAGAACGGTTCAAGCAGACTGATACCATCTTCATATTTTCCCGTCGTGATTTCATTGCATCCTGCCTCAATCTGACGCGGTTCCGTAATCTGATCCAGCCTCTTCCTGATTTCCTTCTTATCCTTGTTATTATGGCTGAAACGCATGAATTCACGCCACGTAATATCCGCTTTTGCGTACAATCCCAGATTCAGATATGCATAACCCAGATAATAATATCCCTGCGCAAACCGTGGATGTGTTTCCACCAGCAGTTCGAACCAGTCCAAAGATTCCGCCTTGAATCTGCCCACATATTCTTCATTTCTGCTGTGAAGATACATCGCTCTGCATGCTCTCGCATAACTGTACATACTGTGGAGATAATTGTACTGCATACATAATGATGCTCTGAAATGAATGCAGGCATTATCCATATCACCGCGTTCCGCAGCGTCTCTGCCTTCCTTCATCATTCCCTCATAGAGCTTATAGTTATACAGTTTTTTCAAAATCGCAACATAATCCTTTGTGTGTTTAAAATGCGGATCGCATCCCATGACCCAGGCCATGTTTTCCGCCAGCACCAGCATATCAATGCCTTCGCCGCCTGCAAAATCCTTAATTTCCTTTTTTCGAAGAGGAATCGGCACTCCGCGCATCAAGTCGCCCGCCTTGGATTTTTTCATGAAATCCTCAGAGAATTCCACAAACACAAATTTGTTAAGATACTTTCTGAAATACTTTCCGATTCTGTCTTCACGCAGCTGAATATCACATTCTTCACGCGGTCTGATAACAGTTCTGGTGATTCCCATAGTCTGGGCTATGCTTTTCTTTTCTTTGCTCATACTCTACCTCTCAGAGCATTACAAGGCTCTGAATCTTTCATCCTTAAACATATTATGATTTTTCATCGCTATTCTCAAAGTATTCATCATAGCTTCCTTATCTTCCGGGAGGTTTCCTCTGAGAGAAACATAGTTAGATGCATGGTTGCTTCGCAAAACGCATGTCTTGGAGACATTCGTGTGTTCCAGCATCAAAAGTGTTTCTGCCATGACTTCCTCCGGAGTCAGCAGCGTAAGCGCACCGCTCTCGATATCCTTTGCCATCGGAACACTCCGCTCAACGATAAGAGTCAGAAGGCCCACATATGACGGTTCCATCTCACTGATCATCGTACCGGTTTCGATTGCATGGTCCTCCCAGCCTTCACGGCCTGCAAGTCCTGAAATGAACGTAACGGATGCCTTCATGCCGCAGGCTTCCACTTTCTTCACACCATCAATAATCTGCTGACGCGTCTCACCTTTGCAAACATTCTTCAGCACCTTGTCGCTGCCGGATTCCGCTCCTATGTAAACCATTGTTAATCCGGCTTCATACAGTTCCTTCATTTCCTCATCCGTCTTCTTGATGATATCGCTTCCTCTTCCATAAATGGTTACACGTTCGCATTCCGGAAAATTATCTTTAATATAGTTTAGAATCGGCATCAAACGAGCGTTTGAAAGTGCCATTGCATCCCCATCACACAAAAAAATTCTCGGCACACTTCGGTATTGTGCTCTTGCCCAAGCCAGATCTTCAAGCACCTCTTCCAGCTTGCGCACGCGGAATTTCTTGTCTTTAAACATTTTACAGAATGTGCACTTATTGTGTGTGCATCCGATTGTCACCTGCACCAGCAGACTGTATGCCTCACTTGGGGGTCTGTATATATCTCCTTCGTATCTCACGATTTTTCTCCTTTCTTCCGAAGCTCGCTTACATTTTCTCCGGAGCCTTCATGCCCAGAAGTCCAAGCCCATTTTTTATAGCTGTCTGCACTGCCATAACCAGTGCCACTTTTGCAGTTTTTTCCTTTTCATCTTCTACCAGAATATGTTCATCATGGTAAAACTTATTAAATCCCTGTGCAATATCCACGATATGTCGTGTTACAATTGACGGCTCATACTTTTCACCGGCTTCTGCAATCACTTCAGGCAGCGCATATAGAAGTTTAATCAGATGATGTGCGCTTTCTCCTGTAATGCAGGAAGCATCAAAGCTTTCCTTTGCAGCATCAACCGTTTCCTTTCCTGCTCTGCGCAGAATGCTGCACGCTCTCGCATGTGTGTACTGTACGTACGGGCCCGTCTCTCCCTCAAAATTCAGCACTTTGTCCCATGAGAAAACATAATCCTTGATTCTATAGTTGGATAACTCATTAAATACCACAGCCCCTACACCGACATCGTGTGCGGTTTCATCCACATTTTCTGTCGTTACATTCTTTTCCAAAATAATTTGCTTTGTCTGTTCCACTGCTCGATTGAGCACATCTTCCAGAAATACCACGCGTCCCTGACGGGTAGACATGGTTCCATCCTCCATGCTCACAAGACCGAACGGCACGTGCACGCAGTCCTTTGCCCAATCATATCCCATCATTTCAATGACTTTAAACCACTGCTGAAAATGCAGATTCTGCTGAGATGCTACCACGTAAATGTTTTTATAAAAATCATATGTTTCTTTACGATATACAGCTGCTGCAATATCTCTCGTAATATAAAGCGTGGATCCGTCAGATTTTTTTATCAATGCCGGCGGCAAATCGTATTCGTCCAGTTTTACGATTTGCGCTCCTTTATCCTCTATCAGCAGACCTTTTTCCTTCAATTCATCCACTATTCTCGGCATTTTGTCCGAATAGAAGCTTTCACCGTTGTAGGAGTCAAAAGTAATTCCCAGCATATCGTACACGCGGTTAAATTCCTTAAGGCTTTCCTCACGGAACCACTTCCACAATTCGACCTCTTCAGGCTCACCTTTTTCCAGCCTTGCAAAGATTGCGCGCGCCTCATCCTCCAGTGCAGGATCCTTCTCCGCCTCTACATGAAACTTTGTATAATAGGACAGCAAAGACTTAATTGGTTCCCGAACAACATCTTCCTTGCTTCCCCATCTGCGGTATGCACATATCATTTTGCCGAACTGAGTACCATAATCGCCTAAGTGATTAATCCTAATAGTATCGTATCCCAAAAAATCATAAATCTTATAAATCGAGTTTCCGATTACCGTACTGCGGATATGCCCGATATGAAAAGGCTTTGCAATATTCGGTGAAGAATATTCCACGATGACTTTTTTGCCCTTTCCTATATCACTTCTGCCGTAATCGTCACCTTTTGCGATGATTTCAGAAACCACATTCCGCGCCATTTCTTCTCTGGAAAGAAACATATTTACATATGCATTTACATTTACTACTTTTTCAAAAACACTCTCTTCGCCGATTGCCTCTGCCAAAGTCTGTGCAATCATCTGCGGTGCCTTGCGAAAAATCTTTGCAAGCTTAAAACACGGGAATGCATAATCCCCCATCTTACTGTCAGCCGGAGTTTCAATCATTTCAAATATCTCATCCTTCTCCAGCCCCTCTATATGAGGAAGTAAGATTTCCGCAATTTTTTCTTTATAGCTAATCATAGTCTATCTCCTTCTTCTATGTTACTTATCTTAACTTTACAACAGTTACACCATCACCGCCTTCGTGATAGCTTCCCTTGCGAAAGCTTTTGACATTCTTATTATGCCGCAGGGCTTCCTGTATGCCCTTGCGCAATATTCCTTCACCGCGGCCATGAATAATCGTAACCTCTTCCAGACCGGAAATAAAGGCATCATCAATATATTTTTCCACATCCATCACCGCATCATCAAGGTTTTTCCCCCGCACATCAGTAGACACGGATATGTTCTGTGCCTTTTTTCTGTAAAGGCTGCCATAGTTGGTTTTCTTTGGTTTTTTCTTCACCGGCACATGGTCAATCAACATGATGTCACGAATATTCACCTTGATTTTCATTATGCCTACCTGCACCTGCAAATCACCCTTTTCATCCGGTAAAGAAATAATCTCGCCATTCTGATTCATTGATAAAATTTTGACTCTGTTTCCCTGCACCAATTGTGAAGGGTCCACCGGTTCATGGCTGGTTTCCCGCTTAATTGAACTTCTGTTTTTCTTTTCCAGGTCCCGCAGTCTGCGTCTGTTTTTATCAAATGCAAGGTTTCGTTCACCCAGGCTTTCCATCTTGGAAAGTTCTTTTAACTCATCCTTTACCTCATTGGAAACACGCCTTGCTTCCCGTACAATTTCCCGTGCTTCTTCTCTGGCACGTTCCAATTCTTTTTCCTTCTGCCTATCAAATCTGCGAATCCGCTCCTGCAGTTCTTCACGCATATGCTTCATTTCAATATTCATGGCAATGGCTTCATCCCGCTCTTCCTCTGCGGTCTTTTTATCTTTTTCCAAAGATGCTATTACATCTTCAAAAGCGATATCACCGCCCTCAAGAAGCTGTTTCGCCCGATCGATGACATCGTCCGCAAGACCCAATTTACGGGAAATTTCAAAAGCATTTGATTTTCCGGGAATTCCGATATTCAAGTGATATGTCGGGCTGAGAGTTTCAACGTCAAATTCCATGGAAGCATTCTGCACATTATCCGCAGAAACCGCATATTTCTTCAATTCCGTATAATGCGTAGTCGCAATGGAATAAGCTCCCTGTGCCGACACCTTTTCCAATACTGCAATAGCCAATGCCGCACCCTCTGTCGGGTCGGTTCCTGCACCCAGTTCATCAAACAAAGTGAGGCTGCGCGGACCGGCTTCCTGCACAATACTTACAATCGTCCTCATATGAGAAGAAAATGTTGAAAGGCTCTGCTCGATGCTCTGTTCATCGCCTATATCCGCAAAAATATTATCATAAACCGGCACCCTACTTCCTGCATCAGCAGGAATATGAAGCCCCGCCTGTGCCATCAGCGAAAGCAGTCCCGCGGTTTTCAGCGTAACGGTCTTGCCTCCTGTATTGGGACCCGTAATTACCAATGTCTGATAACCTTCACCCAATGCAATATTGACCGGAACCACCTGCTTCGGATTGATCAACGGATGCCTCGCTCGTTTTAAATCCAAAACGCCTTCTTGATTAATCATCGGCTCCTCTGCGCCCATCGCAATGGAGAGCTTTCCCTTTGCCATAAAAAAGTCCAGTTTGGTGAGCAGCATCTGATTGTTCTTCAAATCGTGATAATGTTCTGCCGTCCGCTCCGAAAGGTCCGTAAGAATCCGATTGATTTCAGCTTTTTCATCCAATTCCAGTTGTCTCAATTCGTTATTCAGATTGACCACAGCCTGCGGCTCAATAAATAATGTCGCGCCGCTCCCGCTCTGATCATGAACTATTCCCGGTACCCGCGCTTTGTGTTCCTGCTTAACCGGTATTACATATCTGCCGTTTCTCATGGTAACGATAGCATCCTGCAGAATCATCTTATTATCCGCCGAATTAAGAATATGATTGATTTTCACTTTTAGAGCTTCATTCTGTCTGACGATGGTTCTTCGAATGCTGCGAAGCTGCGGACTGGCATTGTCAGCCATCTCATCTTCCGACAATATACAGCGGTCTATTTCCTCTGACAATTCTTTGTGCACCGCAAGCAGCTCCGCAATGGCAAGCAGTACCGGCAGTTCCGGAACATCTCCCTTTAAAAATGCCTTTATCCGCTCCGCCGTCTTCATGTTATATAATACCTTCAGCAGCTGTGCCATAGTCAGTGTGCCGCCTTTGCGCGCCAGAGATACAATCTCCTCAATATCATAAAAACCACCGACAGGTAATGGCCCTTTATATTGTATGAGCCTTACCGCTTCTGTGGTTTCTGTTTGGTGCTCTCGTATTTCAGACGCATTAAGATAAGGCATCAGCTCTGAAATGGCTTTTTTAGTCATCTCAGAGCCTGCCTGCTCTCGCAGCATTTCAATTATTTTATTATACTCCAATACATGTAACGTTTTTTCTTTCATTGCATGCTATCCATTGATGTTTTTGTATTTTTCCAGTTCTTTTTTCAGCTGGAGATTTTCCATCTGCAAATCAAAGAAACTGTTTTCAAGTTCTCTGCACTTGTCTTCAACTTCCTTGACAACTTCCTCCATACTGCTCTGTGCCTGTTGTCTTGCATTGTTTACAGCTTCCTGCAGCTGCTGTGCCTCTGCTTCCTTTTGTCTGATCTGATTCAGCAGGTCATCTCTCTGCAGTACGATTGCCTGAGTTTCTTCCTTATAATCCATATAGTTTTTCTTGGATTCATCCCAAAGCTGTACATAGTGCTGCGCATCCTTCTCCAACTGGAGATTCAGGCGCTTCAGCTCTTCAATTTCCTCGAGAACCTGAAAATATTCGCTTGCAATATTTACAGCAGAGAGCACTGCAATATTGGAAGGTGATGCGCCGAGTGACTTGGCAGCCTCTCCGATTTCCTGCATTTTCATATCGACGTGTGCAGCCACCTGTATGATTTCTTCTCTGGGTTTATCTCCGGCAATAACATATTCCTGCCCGTAGATCTTGACATTTACTTTATTGGTTTCCATAAGCACTCTCCTATCACTTGATTCTCACCTGCTACATTTCACGCAGCACAGCATTCAGTTTATGCTCAAGAGCTTCCAGCACCTTATTGTGTACTTTCGCTACATCTTCATCGGTCAAGGTCTTATCTTTATCTCTGTAGATTAGATTAAATGCTACGCTCTTCTTTCCTTCTTCGACCTGTTTTCCCCTGTAAACGTCAAAGAGTTTTACGCTTTCAAGGATTCTGCCGCCCTCATTGCGAATCAGTTCCTCAATTTTGCCAACCTCCAGATTTTCTTCTACCAGCAGAGCAATATCTCTGGAAGTCGATGGATATTTAGGCAGTGATGTGTATAAAATTGTTCTGTCGCTGCATGCTTTGATAGCATCGAACATCAATTCACAGCAGTAAATTCTAACACCTTCCACACCGTACTGTTCTGCAACGTCCGGATGAACTTCACCCATAACGCCCAGCTCTGTCGATTCTCCGTTTTCCTCGGAAATCACAGAAATGCGTGCGCATCTTCCCGGATGGAATGCCCCGAGCTCTGACTCTCCTGTGAAAATAGGATTCTTGATTCCCAGTACGTTGAACAATTCTTCTACAACACCCTTCAGGCTGAAGAAATCTTCATTCTTACCATACATACCGATGCAAAGTGCATACTGTTCATATGGCAAAACATCATCTTCTGTCGTATTGTTTACAAAAGTATTTCCTATTTCAAAAGCATTTACCTTTTCTATGTTTCTTGAATAATTTCGTGCCAGCACTTCCATCATATTCGGCATCAGAACCGTTCTCATTACGGAGTTTTCCTCTCCCAGCGGATTTATGATTTTCACAAAGTTTCTTTCTTTGGAATCTTCCGCCATGCGAATATAATCCACACCCTTCGGACTAACGAAAGAATATGTCTGGATTTCATTCAAACCCATTCCGCAAAGAGAATTTCTCGTCAAATCGCGCAGTGCACGCTCTTCCGGAACAGATGCTTCCGTATTGCCTTTCGGCAGCGTTACAGGCATCTTGTCATACCCATAAATTCTGGCCACTTCTTCAATATAATCTTCTTCCTCCAGAAGATCCTGACGAATCGTCGGAGGTGTTACCGTCATAATATTTCCGCTTCCTGCCACTTTAATTTCAAGGCTTTCCAGTATATCCGCCATTTCCTGACGCTCCAGCTGAATGCCGAGAACATGATTAATTCTATCTACGCGAACATCTATGGTTCTTGCTTCCTCCGGAACCGGATAATTATCCACGCTGCCTTTGCAGACCTTACCCGCGCCTATCATTTCAATCAAGCGGCACACTCTGTCTGCGGCTGCTTCGCAAAGGTTCGGGTCAATCCCCTTTTCAAATCTTGATGATGCTTCGGTACGCAGCCCCAACTTTTTGGAGGTTGTCCTCACACTGTTTCCTGCAAAGTTTGCGGATTCTACGATAATTGTTTTCGTATCTTCCTCAATCTCGGAGTTAAGTCCGCCCATAACACCTGCAATAGCAATGCCGCGCTCTGTATCCTTAATCAGCAGCATATCATCGGACAGTGTTCTTTCCGTACCGTCCAGCGTTGTAAACACTTCGCCGTTCTTTGCATTTTCAACGATAATTTTACCGCCCTTTACCTGATTGATGTCAAATGCATGCAGCGGCTGACCGTATTCCAGCATAACAAAGTTTGTAATATCAACGATATTGTTAATCGGACGCATACCGGCATACATAAGCCTCTTCTGCAGCCACCAAGGTGACTGTTCTACCTTGACATCCGTTACAATACGTGCTACATATCGTTTGCAGCTCTCCGGATTTTTAATTTCAACGGAAACATAATCTCCCGTTTCACCGGCTCCGTCTTCGTTTTGAATATCTGTATCAGGATATGTAAACGGTTTTTTAAACGTTGCAGAAGCCTCTCTTGCCATTCCGACCATTGCCAGGCAATCCGGCCGGTTCGGCGTAATTTCAAAATCGACAACGGACTGTTTCAACTGCAGCGCTTCTGCGAAATCCTGTCCCAGAGGGTATTCTTCTTCCAGAATCCATATGCCGTCCTTGTGCGCTACCGGTACTACTTTGTCCTCAAAACCGAGCTCACCGGCTGAACACAGCATCCCAAAGGATTCCACACCTCTAAGCTTTCCTTTCGTAATCTTTACGCCGCCTTCCTGTTTCGGCTGTCCGTGCAGCGGTCCCGGAATTCTGCTCTTGTGAAGAGCTACCGGCACCAATGCTCCCTCAAACACATTAGGGGCACCCGTTACAATCTGTATTGGTTCTTCTTCTCCTACATTAATCTGACATACCACCAGTTTGTCTGCATCCGGATGCTTTTCTATTTTTTCAATCTTTCCGACTACCACTCGATCCATTTCTTCACAGAAATGTTTACATGTTTCCAGATTGGAACCGGACATAATCATCCTGTCACAGAATTCCTCATCAGAAACGTCTATATCGATATAATCATTCAGCCACTCGATTGGAACTAACATATGACACCCTCCTATTTAAACTGGTTTATGAAACGCATATCGTTTTCATAAAATAATCTAATATCGTCAACACCGTATTTCAGCATAGCAGCACGCTCTACACCCATACCGAATGCAAATCCTGTGTATTTTTCGGTATCCAGTCCGCCGACTTTCAGTACATGCGGATGAACCATGCCGCAGCCGAGAACCTCAATCCAACCGCTGCCTTTGCAGACTCTGCAGCCTTTGCCGCCGCACTTGAAGCATGAAACGTCCATCTCTGCGCTCGGTTCCGTAAACGGGAAGTGATGCGGACGGAATTTAGTCTTTGTCTTCGTTCCAAACAACTGCTTGGCGAATCGATCCAGCGTGCCCTTCAAATCCGCCATGGTTATGCCCTCATCAACGACCAAACCTTCAATCTGGTGAAACATCGGAGAGTGAGTCGCATCCGGCGTATCACAGCGGAAACATCTTCCCGGAGAAATCACCTTAATCGGCGGTTTCGTCTTTTTCAGCGTTCTTACCTGCACCGGAGAAGTCTGCGTGCGCAGCAGGATATCTTCTGTAATATAGAATGTATCCGACATATCTCTTGAAGGATGATTCGGGCCTGCGTTCAATGCATCAAAATTGTTGAACACAGTTTCCACTTCCGGTCCCTCGGAAATGGAAAATCCCATACTCATAAACACTTTGGAAATTTCTTCAATTGTAATTGTCAGCGGATGCTTTACTCCCAGCACAACGTCTTTTCCCGGTTCCGTGACATCTATTTTTTCCAGCTTGAACTTTGCTTCCTTTGCCGCTGCTTTCATGTCTGCAAAGCGACGCTCCAGCAGTCCTTCGATTTCGGAACGCACGGAGTTTGCCATCTGTCCTGTCGTCTTTCTTTCTTCCGGTGATAATTTACCCATTCCTCTGAGAATTTCGGTCAGCTTGCCTTTTTTCCCTAACAGCTTTACCCGAACATCATCCACATCGCTGACGGATGCCGCCTGCTGCAGCTGTGCTTTCGCTTCTTCTAAAATTTTGTTTAACTGAGCTTGCATAGTTTTACCTCTCAATTTATTTTATGTTGTGTGACTGATACATCAAAATGCCGGCCGCCACCGCCGCATTTAAAGATTCGATGGAACCCGCCATCGGAATTTTGACTTTTATATCTGCAGCATTCAAAAAATCCTGCTGCACGCCGCGGCCTTCATTTCCGATTACCAGGGCAGTATTTTCACTAAGATCGGTCTGCTGATAATACTGCTCTGCATCCAGACTGCTCACAACGATATTTCGCTTTATATCATGCAGTTTGCGTACAGCTTCTGCGATATCATTCTCCTGCAGAATCGGGATGCGAAATAAAGAACCTGCCGCAGCGCGAACAACCTTCGGCGCATACACATCCGTACATCCGCTCATCAGAAGAACACCTCCATATCCTGCTGCCTCTGCTGTGCGAATAATCGTCCCCATATTTCCCGGATCCTGCAAGCAATCCAATATTACGATATTTTTCGTGTTTTCTGCCAGCAAATTCAAAAAGCTTTTCCAGTTGTACTGCGTTTTATGCACCACGGCAATAACGCCCTGAGTATGTTCCGTATCCGCAATACCATCAAAAAGTTTTTTATCAAGCTCCACTATTGGAACTTCCGCCTGCTCCGGAGAAAAAAAGCTGCCTTCTCTTACCAGAATCATCTCCACCGGAATCTTCAGCGATAAGGCATCCATCAAGGGTTTAACTCCCTCCAGCAAATATTTCCCCAGTTGATCTCGATACTTTCGTTTTGTCAGCCTGCAGACAGACTTGTAAATGGAATTTTCTTTGGATGTAATCTTCTTCATATCTGCTTGAAACGGAACAATAGCCGGATAAAACCGGCTATTGAAATACTCTTACCTTCCTGTTATCACTTTAAGAAAGACGGAATATCAATTCCTGACAATCCCTTATAGGCATCTTCTCTGGAATCTGCCGGCGTATCTGCCGGTTTGCTGTAGCCTTCTTCCCTGCTTTCTGCCGGTTTGCTCGGAATCACAGGACTGTTGAGAATATCCGCATCCTGCGGTCTTTCGAATCCTGCCGCAATTACAGTTACCGCAATTTCATTCTGCAGTTCTTCTTTAATGGAAGCTCCGAGGATGATAATTGCATTTTCATCGGCCTCCTGATCAATCTGAGAAGCTACCTTATCCACATCAAACATTGTGAGATCTCTTCCGCCGGTGATATTAATCAGAACAGCTCTTGCTCCTGAAATTTCGGTTTCGAGAAGCGGACTGTTGATAGCCCCTTTAACAGCATCTTCCAGACGAGTTTCGCCTGTACCTCTGCCAACGCCCATATGCACGATTCCTCTGTCCTTCATAATGGTGGTTACATCCGCAAAGTCCAGATTAATCAACGCATCATCTACTATAATATCGGAGATACCCTGTACTCCCTGTTTTAAAATTTCATCCGCCATTTCAAATGCTTCCAGCAGAGAAGTCTGTTCTTGTACCGTTTCCAAGAGCTTATCATTCGGTACTACAACAAGGGAATCCACGTACTTCTTCAGGAACTTAATGCCAAGGTCTGCATGCTCGCTGCGCTTTCTTCCTTCAAAACGGAAAGGTTTGGTTACAACCCCCACCGTAAGAACCCCCATGTCCTTTGCTATTTTAGCGATAATCGGAGCAGCACCGGTTCCTGTGCCTCCTCCCATACCGCACGTCACAAAGATCATGTCCGATCCTGCAATGAATTTTTCTAAATCTTCCAGATTTTCTTCTGCCGATTTTTGTCCTACCTCAGGGTTTCCGCCTGCGCCCAGACCCTTCGTCAGTTTTTCTCCGATTTGAATTTTTGTTTCCGCCTTGCTTTTTGCTAAAGCCTGCTTATCCGTATTGACAGCGATGAAGGAAACACCCTTCATACCCGAATCTATCATTCGATTCACCGCATTGCATCCACCGCCGCCAACTCCGATGACTTTGATTTCCTGCAGCTTAGAATCATTCACTTCAAATTGTAACATTCAGAAGTACCTCCTGTAATTTTTAAATAATTCCATTTTTTATTATAACACATTAATTTTACGGCGTAAAGGAACAATAATTATTGCTTCCAACGTTGATAACTCCTGCTTCTACACCCTTTTGATATAAATCAAACACAACGGTTTTCAATGCGCCCGAATCCATGCATTCGATGAGATCGTCGTAAGATCCCCGGCAAAGCAAACCGTCATATATATAGGCATCCACGTGATTATCATCAATGCTGAGTTTCTTGAAGTACAAATCGCCCTCTTCCATTTTCTCAATAATCTCCATTGCCTTTTCATAGGTGGCAGTCTGCTTCACTTCAATCGTTTTTTTCTTTTTTGCTTTGGTCACCTTAACATTTTCTATCAGAGGAACTTTCTGCTGTTCTTTTTCAATGGCTAATACCATGCCGTCGTTGTCCGTGACGACAAAACGTTTTCCCACTTGAAACTGCGCTTTTCCGCTTCGCTCCTCAACGGAAATCTCGATTTTGTTCGGCAGTTTTCGCTTTACCCGAACTTTTTTTATGTAAAGATTCTCCTTGATTTTATGTTGCACAAGCAAAGGATGAACGTCAAAAATGTTTTCGCCCGTTTTCAATTCCGAAAGCTTCATGATTTCATCATCGGATATTTCTTCATTTCCCACAACTGCAATTCCATCCACATTAAAATAGTCGATGTGAACTCCAAAATAAATTCCGACGCAAATCAAAACAAAGATAACGAATTTCAGCAGATAGCGTTTTTTCCTTCTTCGTTTCTTTTTATGAATTTTTTCCGTTCGGTTGTCCTTTCGCATATTAGATTGATTTCCTATCTTTAAAATTCACGGACATTGTCACAAATCACACCGGCCGCATTCTTCGGAGCACATAAAAGACTCTTTGCAGCCATATCCTTCAGAATCTCCGGTTCTTTTTTCATCTGTGCAATCCGATCCACAAGAACCTCATGGTTCAGATTTTTTTCTTCAATGACAACAGCGCCGCCTTTTTCTGCCACAGCCTTGGCGTTAAAGTATTGGTGATTGCCTGTCACATGCGGTGACGGAATAAAAATCGCAGGTTTTCCGCATACGGTAACCTCTGCCACCGTGATGGCTCCGCTTCTGCTGACAACAAGATCTGCTGCAGCCAGATATTTATTCATATCACTGATATATTCCATCACTTTGATGTTGGAATTCATATCGATTTTCTTATCCGCCAGCTCACTGCAGACTGCATCATAGTAATATCTCCCCGTTGCCAGGCATATTTTCATATCCTTTATGTTCTTAAACGCATCAATAACGCTTATCATCGCCTGATTGATACGCCCCGCACCTTGACTTCCGCCAAAGGCCAGCAGCACAAAATCCTTTTTACGGAATCCCAACTCTTTTCTCGCCTGTTCACGTTCTAATTCATAAAAACTTTTTCGCACCGGATTACCCGATACGATGTGTTTTTCCGGATATTTGAAATACTCAGATCCCTCCTCGAATCCGAGAAACACTTTTTCCACGTGTTTTTCCAGCATTTTATTGGTAACCCCCGGAAAAGCATTCTGTTCGTGGATATATGTCGGGATCTTCATCTTCTGAGCCATTTTTACCACCGGTGCGCTGGCATAACCGCCTGTCCCTATTACAACGTCCGGCCGAAAATCAGCAAGAATCTGCTTTGACAGCTTATTTCCCTGCTTTAAATCTCTCAGTACTTCAATGTTTTTTAAGGGCTTTTTTCTGTTGAATCCCTGCACCGGGATTAACTTAATAGGATATCCGTTATCCGGAACCAATGTTTTTTCCAGACCCCTTTTAGCTCCTACGAACAAAATCTCCGCATCCGGAAATCTGTTTTTAATTTCATCTGCTATTGCAATGGCCGGATAAATATGTCCTCCGGTTCCACCGCCTGTCATAATCACTTTCATCATTCGACTCCTGTATTCTTCGGCTTATGCCTGGATATATTAAGCAGCACTCCCGCTGAAAACATAAACATGAGAAGTGCATTTCCCCCATAACTGATAAAAGGCAGGTTTATTCCGGTCGGAGGCATCGAAGATGTTACGACTGCAATATTCAAAATCACTTGAATTCCCACCATAAGCACAATTCCCGAAGCCAGCAGCATACCAAACTGGTCCGGTGCATTGATAGCGATGTGTACGCCTCGCCATAGGAAACAGCAATACAGCGCCAACAACAAAATGATTCCGATAAAACCCAGTTCCTCTCCTATAATTGCCAGTATAAAATCATTCTGCGGTTCCGGCAAATATAGATTCTTCTGTACACTCTTGCCAAGACCAACACCAAACAGTCCCCCCGAGCCCAATGCCAAAAGCGATTGTACGGCCTGATATCCTTCTCCAAGCGAATCCTGAAACGGGTCTACAAAGCTGGTCAATCTGCGGTACCAATACGAATCTTTCATAAACAGCAATATGCTTAGTATGCCTGCACCGCCCAAAGCGGCAGCGCCGAACACATATCGCCACTTCATCCCCGCCACCAGCATCATCGCCACTATTATGCCGCAGACGGTAATAGCCGTTGAAAGATTAGGCTGCTTAACGATAAGAATACCATATACGGCAGCAACGCCTACCAACGGCAGAATTCCTCTGGTTACGGATTTGATTCTGCCCGGCTTTTCGCTCAAAAACCATGCCGTAAAAATAATTACGAAAAGTTTTGCAAATTCACCCGGCATAAAAGTAACCGGGCCCACCTTCAGCCACCTTGTTGCATCGTTTGCCGTATGTCCCAGCGGCGTAAATATCAGCGCCAGCAAAATGACTCCCAGAATCAGCAGCGGAATTGCGAACTTCCGATACTTTCGATAGTCAAATGCTGCACCGAATATCATTGCAGCGGATCCTATAACCACCCAAATAATCTGTCTGCGCAGATAACTGTAGGGCGTTCCGTCCTGACTTATTGAATAATAATAACTGGCGCTGAATACCATTATTATTCCGAAGATTACCAAGGCTGCCGTGAAAATCGTCAGCAAAAAGTCCCCTGAGCGCAATTCACCGACTTTTTTCCACCTCACCCGTTCACGTTTTTTTTTATTTGTTTTTTTCTCTTGCCCCTCTGCTTGCTTTCTCAATTTTAATTGCTACCTTTCCAGTTCGCGAACACATGCTTTAAAGTGTTCCCCTCTCTGTTCAAAGCTGGTATACATATCCCAGCTTGCGCATGCCGGGGATAACAGAACTACATCGCCCGGCTGTGCCAAACGGTACGCCTCGCGAACGCAAGCTTCCATATCCTTTAAAATCACGGAATTTGTGAATCCCGCTTTTTCTGCAGCTTCCTTAATCTTAGTTGCAGTTTTGCCCATAAGGACCATTGCCTTTACTCTTCCCTGAAAAGCAGCTACAAATTCGTCAAAAGATGCACCTTTGTCATATCCGCCGGCAATCAGAATAATGTTCTGTTTCATAGCTTCTATAGCGCGGATTGCCGCATCCGGATTAGTGCCTTTGGAATCGTTGACAAAACGTATTCCGTCGATTTCATTGCAAAGCTCAATTCGATGTTCCACACCTCGAAATTCGCGCAATACCTTTGCAATAACCGCAGCATCGATTCCGGCAAAGTGAGCTATCGCACATGCCGCCAAAGCATTTTCCAGATTATGTGCACCCGGAATCTGCAGTTCTTCCGTTCCGCAGATTTCAGATACCTTTCCGTCCGCATCTTTTACTACTATTTTCTCATCTTTTACGTATGCACCGAAATCCAGTTCCTCTTTTCTGCTGAACGGAACCGGTGCAGCGTTGCAATTCTCCATCAGTTTTCTGCATTCCTCATCGTCATAATTAAGAACACAATACTGATCTTTTGTCTGATTTTCGAATATGCGGGCTTTCGCATCTATATAATTCTGCATGGTTTTATGACGATCCAGATGATCCGGCGTCAAGTTCAGAATCGCAGAAATTTCCGGCTGAAAATCCCGTATGGTTTCCAGCTGAAAGCTACTGGTTTCCGTGATAAGCCAACTGTCTTCATCCGCAGACAATGCCTTTGAAATAACAGCAACGCCGATATTTCCCACCACAAAAGTCTTTCTGGCTGCCTCATTGAAAATTTCACCAACCAATGTCGTTGTCGTTGTTTTTCCATTGGTTCCCGTGATTGCGACATATCTGCCGCATCCTACTCTGTAAGCGATTTCAAGTTCGCCGATAATTTCTGCACCCGCAGCCTTTGCTTTCTCTATAAACGGGAGTCCCGGCGGAACGCCCGGGCTTAAAATCAACATATCAAACTGCGACATATCTTCCGGTTCACATGCCCAGTAACAATCAATATGCCGATCCTCCAAAAATACCTCCAGCTGAAAATCCACCTCATCTTCCGGTTTGCTGTCCTGCACCGAAACCTTTGCACCCAGTTTCACCATGGCCTGTGCAGCCGCCTTGCCTGATTTGCCGGCACCCACAACCAAAACCTTTTTATCCTTCATATCCGAAATAGTTTTCTTAGTCATAACATCATCTCCTAATCAAATCAACCTTGCTTATATTATAAGGAATCCTGCAGCGCAGCAGAGCACGGCAAAAATCCAAAATCCTGTCACAACCTGAACTTCACTGAATCCACATTTTTCAAAATGATGGTGAATCGGCGCCATTTTAAAAATCCGCTTTCCTCCGGAAATTTTAAAGTATCCAACCTGAAGAACCACCGAAAGCGCTTCTATCACATAAAGCAGTCCGACTATCGGCAGCAGCAGTTCCAGCTTCATTAAAATTGCTGCTGCAGCCAAACCTCCGCCCAGTGCCAGCGAACCGGTATCTCCCATAAACACTTTTGCCGGATTGCGATTGAATACCAGAAATCCGAGACACGCACCGCACATAGCGCTGCAAAAATACGCTCCGGTCGCAGCACCGTAGATAAAACCCGCAACTGCGAAAAACAGCGATACAAATGCCGTTACGCCGGAAGCCAGTCCATCCAGCCCATCCGTCAGATTTACCGCATTTGTCATTGCCAGCACTACAAATACTACAAACGGAATATACCAAATACCGAAGTTTACATAAATATCAGCAAACGGAATATATACCATTGTGCTTCCTTCTGTATAATTTGCCAAATACACAGCCAGAATTACCGATAAAATCGTCTGCAGTCCGAATTTCTGATATGCCCGCAGTCCCAGGTTGTTTTTCTTAATTACCTTCAAATAATCATCAAAAAAACCGATAAGTCCAAAACCCACGAATACCAGTAGAATAATCGCACTTCCCAGCACTTCAATCTTGCCGAGAGCTGCGGCGGCGGCAGTCGTAACCGAGGCTGCGGCAATAATAGCAATTCCGCCCATGCTCGGAGTTCCCGCCTTTGAAAGGTGCGACTGAGGACCGTCCTCTCTAATATTCTGGCCCGCCTTCTGCTTCAGAATCGGGATTTCAAACTTTGTGATAACTACCGATATAACAAAAGAAATCAACATAATAATTCCTATAGTGATATACTTCATGACAACTCCTACCGCTCTAAAATATTTTCCACAACCTGTTCCATCTTCATTCCTCTGGAACCCTTTACCAAAATCAGATCTCCATCTCCGATAAATTGATCTATATCCCGATAAAAATCTTCTTTCTTTTCATAATAAGCAATCTGAGGTCTGCCGCCTTCCGCACCCTCACAAATTTTAACGGCAGTTTCTCCGATTGCAACAACCGTATCAATGTCCAGCTTCCCGGCAAATGCGCCCACACCGAAGTGTTGATTTTCACTCTCATCCCCAAGTTCATACATATCGCCCAAAACAGCAATTTTTTTGCCGGCACAGCTGCTGCGTTCAAGCACGCGAAGTGCACTTTTCATGGAGTCAGGACTGGCATTGTAAGTATCATCAATAACACAAACCCTGCCGTTCTCCCTGCGTTTTAAACGATTTCCGGTCAGATCAGCAGCTTCAAGTCCCCGCATTTCTTCCTCTTTGGAAATCCCCAGAACATCACCTGCTGCAATTGCCAATGCACCGTTGACAGCATTATGCTTTCCAGGCAGCGGCAGGCGAATCTCTCTTGCCTCCTCTAAATGTTCTAAAGTGAATTTTATACCATCCAGGCCAAAGTCGTCAACCGATGATATCGTATAATCGTCGTTTTCATTCTCCCCAACAGATATCTGATTGTAATTGCCTCTCGTTCTTTCCTTTGTAAGGAACTCACTGTCGCCGGCATAAATTAATGTACCCGGCAAATCCGCCTCTCCGGCAATATGCTTTGTGATTTCCATCTTTGCCTGAAAAATTCCTTCCCGGCTTCCCAGCGACTCCATATGTGCTACGCCTATGTTGGTAATCACGCCTATATGCGGTTTTACAATACCGGCCAGCCTGTCAATTTCGCCGAAATCACTCATGCCCATCTCCAGCACAACCACATCCAGGCTATCATCAAACTGAAAAACAGACAGCGGCAATCCGATAAAGTTATTGAAATTTTTTAAGTTCCTGCCGCAGTTATATCGTTCCTTAACAACATAGTAAATCATATCGCGTACAGAAGTTTTACCGACACTGCCCGTAACCGCAATCTTCTTAACATGCAGAGTATCCAAATAATACTTGGCCAGTTCTCCCATGGCATACACGGTATCTTTCACCTGAATAACGGCAGCTCCAAGCTCTTTGGCTCTGCCGAGCCATTCACCTTCCCTAGATGCCAATATTGCCCGGCAGCCTTTTTCCAGGACCTGATCTATATACTTGTGGGCATCTTGATTCTCACCTATAATGGCGACGAACATATCGCCTTCTCCGCATTCCCTGGAATCATGTTTTACGCCTGTTATCACATCATCTGCTTTACCGGACAGCATACTGCCTCCGGTCGCTTCTACTATTTCTTTTATGGTAATCGGATTCATTTTTTATCTCATTTCCGCAAAATTTCTACTCTTTATAAAGGTAAATCTTGCTTCCTTTCTTCACACTGGTTCCTGCTGCCGGATACTGCTTTGTAACGACGAAATCTTCAGATTCCGAAGACTTATCCATATCGTAGGACAGGCCTTGTCCGCTGAGAATTCCAATGGCATCTTCCGCGCTGCAGCCTGTTACATCCGGTACTTCCACCTTTTCCGCCGCAGTCTTTGTTTCAGTCTCCTCGTCCGGCGATACATTGAGATATCGCAGAGTATCGGATAAAATCTGTTTTACACCGGGGCCTGCCGTTACACTGGCATAGTGAACACCCTTTGGATTATCGACTATCAGCAATACGCATACCTGCGGATCATCCATAGGTGCCATAGCGATGACGGAAGAATATGTCGTATCCGAGTAACCTCCGGCATTCGGCTTATTCGCTGTACCTGTTTTGCCGCCGACTTTGTATCCGTCGACCTTAAAGGCCCCGCCGCCGCCGTTATCCACCACATACTGCATGATATCCTTCATTTCATCTGCGGTTTCTTTTGACACTGTCTGACGAACTACTTCCGTGTCAAAGGTTTTAACGGTTTTGCCGCTGGAATCCTTCAATGCTTTAACCAGCCGCGGCTTCATCATCTTTCCGTCGTTTCCAAATGAAGAAATAGCTGTAATCAGCTGAATCGGTGTTACTGCAATACCCTGTCCGAATCCAATGGTCGCCAGTCCCACCGGGCCTGCATCTTCTTTGGACTGAAGAAGCGCTGTAGTTTCACCCGGAAAATCAATTCCCGTCGTTCCCGTAATTCCAAACGTTCCTAAATGTTCATAAAATTTATCAATTCCGACCTTAGTCGCCAGCTGTACAAAAACCGGATTGCAGGAATTGCTTACCGCTTCAGTTAGGGTTTGATGCCCATGAGGATTCCCATGCCTCCAGCAATGAATTGTCTGATCCGCCACCTGAATGGATCCCGTACAATTATACGTGCTTTCAGGCGTCGCAATACCTTCTTCCAAAGCCGTTGCCGTTGTAATCAGTTTAAATGTGGAGCCCGGTTCATATACATCGGAAATCAGAGAATTTCTCCACATCTTGTTCCAGTAAGTGACTTTTTCGGATTCAGTCATGTTTTTCAATTTAGCCTGTTCTGAAGTGCTTGACGGCACCTTCGGATTGTTCAGGTCAAAATCCGGAGTCTGTGCCATCGCCAGAATATCACCGGTCTTCGGATCCATGACGATAGCCATCACGCGGTCTGCACTTGTTGATTCCATAACTTCATCCAGTGCCTTTTCCGTATAATGCTGAATGACCTGATCGATTGTTGTAACCAGACTGTATCCGTCCTCTGCTTTGTAATATTTTTCTTTTCCGTATGACAATCTGTTGCCGCTGGTATCCGTATAATTTATCCATCTTCCGGATACACCGCTCAGATACGTATTGTACTGCAGTTCCAGACCCGAGCGTCCGTCATTATCATCCGTTACCGTTCCCAGTGTCTGTGATGCAAAAGCACCCAGCGGATATTCTCTCTTGGTGTCTTCTGCAATCTCTACACCCGGGAGCTCAGCTTTTCGAATTTTCTCCGCCACATCTTTATCGACACCTTTTTTTATCTTGACAATACTCTGTTCTTTCGTCACCATTTTATATACTTCATCATAGTCCATATCCAGAGTCTCTGCCAAGGTTTCAGATACTTTCTTGGTTTTCTTTTCTATTTCTGCTTTCTGTTTTTCGGAATCTTTTTCTTCGGACGTTTTTATGTCTGCCGGACGCACCCATATAGTATAGCATGTCACACTGACGGCAAGCTCATTTCCGTTTCTGTCATATATAGTGCCGCGTTCCGCTTCAATCGGGGTGTCTCTCGTCTGCTGATCTACAGCCTTTTCGGAATACGTACTTCCCTTTACAATCTGAATCCATCCCAGTCTTATCACAAGCAGCAGCAAAAATGCAAATACAATTCCCAGTATCAGTATCAGATTTCTCTTGCTGTTATTCGATGTCGGTGTCATGTTGCTCCTTCTAAAACACCCCGGACATATTCGTGTTGTTAAATTGTCCGGGGATCACTTCATACTTATTACATCTGCTGAAACTTATTATATTTTTTCTTTGCTTAATTATACGCTTTCTGCTTTAGGACATCACTAAATCCATTTTCCGGCACATCATCCATGGTAATATACACCTTGTCCCCGGTGTCCGGATATGTCATACCCAATTCGTTTACAGCTTTATTTTCCACATAATTGATATTGTTTGTAGTATACATCTGCGCCTGCAGGTTTTCAATTTCACCCTCCAACGCATTATTTTCCTTAATCATCGAGTTGATATCATATCGGAGATTTGCTGCATATGCCGTGATAATAATCAGCATAATCATCAGAAATCCAACAGCCACTACGCCGGAAAAAATCAATTTCTTACTGTTCGCAAAAGGAGCCGGTGCCTTAACCGTCTTTCTTTGCCTGCTTCTCTCGTTCGGAGCTGATTCAGACTGCGGCTGCGGTTTTGGTTTCATATCAAACCCGTATTTTTGATATTTTTTTTGGTATTCATACCATCTTTCAGGTTCAATCATTGTCCTTACCTCTTCTTTTCTATAATCCGAAGCTTCGCACTGCGCGCTCTCGGATTCTCTGCCAGTTCTTCTTCTCCTGAAACAATCGGTTTTCCCGTTACTTTAACTACATCGGCTACCTTGCCGCATACACACACCGGAAATTCTTTCGGACAGGTGCATGGATTCAGCCTCTTTTGAAACGCCTCCTTCACAATTCGATCTTCTAAAGAATGAAATGTGATGATGCAAAGCCGTCCCCCCGGCTTCAGTACATTACAGAATCGGCCGATAGCGTTTTCAAGCTGTTCCAGCTCGCTGTTTACTTCAATACGAATCGCTTGAAATGTTCGCTTTGCCGGATGCGGACCCTCACGTCTCGCCGAAGCCGGAATTGCCGCCTTGATGATATCCACCAATTCACCCGTTGTCTTGATATCTCCTTTTTCTTTTCGGTACTTTACAATAAAATCGCTGATGCGTGAAGCCCATCGTTCTTCTCCGTATTTACGAATAACTTCCGTCAATTTTTTCTTATCATACCCATTTACCACATCATACGCAGAAAAAGAATCCTCCTGATTCATTCTCATATCAAGCGGCGCATCATGCATATAGGAAAATCCTCGCTCATCATTATCAAGCTGATATGACGAAACGCCTATATCAAGCAGTGCCCCGTCAATTCCATCTATTTCAAGCCGATTCAGCACCTCTTCAATCTGATCATAAGTATCCTGTACCAAAAATTTCGTACAGGATAAAGATTCCAGCCGCTTGTTCGCTGCTGCAATTGCTTCTTTATCGCGATCGATGCCGATCAGAATACCCTGCTCATTAAGCATGCTTCCGATGCCGAAAGCATGCCCTGCTCCTCCCAGTGTTCCATCTACATAAATACCGTCCGGTTTAATCGCAAGGCCTTCCAGACACTCCTCGTAAAGAACCGGTACATGTTTAAAATCCATACTGTTCCATCCCCTCTGCAATTTCACTGGCGTTCATAAGTTCTCCGGTATCTTCATCCAATTCCTCACTCCATCCTTCCTTGCTCCAAATCTCAATAGTTTTATTGCTTCCGATGGTGACAAGATCCTTGTCGATACCTGCATAATCCGCCAAATCCTGCGGGATTTTCAATCTCCCCTGTTTGTCCACATCGCACTCTGCAGCGGACGAGAGGAAGTGACGCTTCAAACGTCTTGCCTGCGGGTTGGAATCCGGCAGCAAATCCAGCTTTTCGTTAACGAATTTTTCCCATTGTTCAAACGGATATACCGTCAGACACTTGTCCAGAGCCTTCGCCACTATGCATCTGCTGCCCAGTTCAAGTCTGAATTTTGCAGGCACGATTACTCTCGATTTACTATCTATTGAATTGTAATACTTGCCTACAAACATAGACTCTCCCTCCATTTTGATTTTACTCCATTTTAAACCACATTAAACCCTTTTTCAACACATTCGCTCCCCAAGACGTTCTTTTTGCTCCAAAAAAGATTTTTTCACGCTTTCTGAAATGACTGCAAAGTCCAGCTTGCACTATATCTAGTGTCAGGAAGCTTCATATTTGCCGAAATATTGATTTTTGATGCAAAATGGTTTCAAAAGATCAAAAAACACGAAAAAACTCCGAGGCTTTCGCCGCGGAGATCTTTCGCGTTATGCAGACTTTTGATGTCAGTTCCCGTTCTTTATTCCCGGTGAACTGCAGTTTTTTAAGTCATCACTCTGAGACTTTTATACGTCATCATTCTTGGGTTGTTAAAGTTTTGACAAAATTCTGCGTTTTTCTATTGTAAGATTTAATGTTGCATCTATAATTTACCTCATTCCAAATGTCCTGTCAACAGGCTTTTTAATGTTGCTTCATTTTATGCCAATTATACGGCTTAAATCGCCAAACATATTGCAGTTACTGCATTTCAAGGTTTGTGAACATGTGGTGTCATGAATGAAAATTCGCACATTTTCCGCTTTATATTCATGTAAAGTTCAGAGTCGAAAAATATCTGCTTTCTGCTCAAATCCTTGCATTTATTGTCTTATAAAAAACAAGCCGCTTTTGTGCTTGTCATATTCATGTTGTCCTTTGTTGCCATGTTTGATATAATTATTACAGAAAAAAATTTTATAAAAAAGGTCAAAAATATGTATTTAAATATCACTTCCCGTGCCGGCAACCGCAAATATCTTTCCATCGTTCATGGATATCGCGATGAAAACGGCAAGGTTCGCAAAAAAACCATTCAATCGCTGGGCTATCTGGATGAACTGGAAAAAGAATACGAAGATCCCATTCTCCATTTCAAAGCAGTCGCAAAAGAAATGGATGTGCAGCGAAAGCAGAAAACCGCCGGTTACAGTCTTTGCCTCCATAAACAGGAAGAACTGTCTCTCGGTACGGATAACACTAAAAATTTCGGATATGCTGCACTCAGCAAAATCTATCATGAATTGAAGCTGAATTCATTCCTGAAAAACCGTCAGCGCCATATTGAAAACCGCTTTGACGCCAATGCGATTTTACAGGCTTTGGTCTATCTGAAAATCATTTCTCCCGATTCGGATAAGTCATTCTTTCGCAATCGCAATCGGCTCTTTGAAAAGAGCAGTGAAACAAGAGATGAGTTTTATCAAGGGCTGCTGTTCCTTTATCATTTAAAGCCGGATCTGCACAAATGGATTAATGAACAAATCGAAAGAAACGGTATGCGTGACAATACTATGGTTTACTACAATATCCAGAATTACTGTTCGCCAAGTCATGTAATTCGTGTCGGAATGTTTACGGATCGTGCTCTGATGCCGGTGACATATGACCTGTTTCCATGTACCAGCAACTACACCTCCGCTTTTCGCCCGAATTTTCCGGAAATAAAAAAGCGCTTCAATATGAAGCGTATGATTACGGTTTCCAATAAAGCAATCAACAACGGTGACAACATTTGGAAAATTCTCAATACACCGACCAATGACGGCTATATTTTCAATATGCCTGCACACAGCGCTGATTGTGAACTTAAACAATATATACTGGATGACGACGGCTACGAATGGATAGGAGAAGATTACAAACGAAAATCCCGTATTTACTCTCGTCTTATCAATATTACGTTGGAAGACGGACGAACCATGAGCAAAGTCATCGAAGAAAAGCAAGTCATCTTTTACAGTGAAAAATATGCAAAACGCGCCAAAGACAGCGTGTTTGACGGTTACTATATTCTCCTGACCAGTGAATGTGAAGAAAATGATGATGCTATAATCGAAATGTACCGCGGACTTTGGGAAGCCGAATCGGCTTTTCATCTGACAAAGCAGCAATTGGAAACCAGACCTTCATGTATTTCCGTCCACAATTACATTGAAATCAACCTGCTGTCATGTTTTGTCGCCATGGTTCTGATGAAAATTCTGCAGCGCAAAACAAATAATCAGTATTCCGTCACACAACTGAAAGACGCTATGCTTCGAGCCAACTGCACTCACATTCAGGAAAATCTTTACCTGTTTTCCTACTACGATAAGGTGCTGCAAACCCTAACCGAAGTGACCGGCGTGCCGTTTGACCGAAAGATTCTCCCTCTGGGAGAAATCAAACAGCTGCTGGCCAATACGAAAAAATAACTCACTCCGCTATGGTTTTTTGTAACCCGGAATATATTTCACCATCAGCCGATATGCTTTTGACTGGCTGATTCCAAGTCTTTTGGCCACTTGAATACTGTTGCGGTACTGCTCATATGCTTGCCTGATCATTTTTCTTTCCACAGCTTCCATGGCATCCGCAAGCGTTTGATTTAAAAAATCAGCTTCTTCGGATGAATCACGTTCAGATTCATTCGAAGAATTTTTTTGCTGCAAAGAAAAAGACTGCTGCTGCGGTTCTCCATGCATCAGATCAAAAATAGAGTTCGGCAAATCCTTTGGCTGAATTTCTTTCTGTTTGGAAAGTACCACGAGTTTTTCCATAATATTTGACAGTTCACGCAAATTCCCGGGCCAGCTGTACCGCTTCATCATCTGGCGCGCCTCATATGAAACGATGTGATCTCTGCGATACTTTTTATTGAACATGTGCAGATAATAATCGATAAACCCGTCCAAATCCTCCATCCGTTCCCGCAGAGCCGGAATTTGAATCTCAAATGTATTCAAACGGAAATACAAATCCGCCCGAAACGTTCCGCTTTCCACCATCTGCTTAAGATTTCTGTTGGAAGCGGCCACAATGCGAACATCCACCTCCTGCTCCTGCTCACCTCCAACCGGAATAAATTTTTTATCCTGAATAAAATATAAAAGCTTTGCCTGTAAATCATATGGGATTTCTGAAATTTCATCCAGAAATAAAATTCCGCCTTCCGCAACTTCAACAAGCCCCTTTTTGCCTTGAGCGCTGGCTCCTGAAAAGGCTCCTTTCTTATAGCCGAACAATTCGGATTCGATGATATTTTTATTAATGCAGGCACAATTCAGTGTAACCAGCGGTTTATCGACACGATTGCTGCTTCTGTGAATATACTTGACCAGCACATTTTTTCCTGTACCGGTTTCCCCCTGAATGAAACACGGTGAATCGATATTTTTCAACTGCTCAATCATTTCAAGATTCTTTGCCATTATTTTATTCTTCCCGAAAAACGGCTCTGTACCGGATCCGTTTCCTGTATTCTGTGCGACTTCCACCGGTTTTAATTCCACCAGGTTCATCTCATTCAGCTGATACAAGTCATTGACATTCTGTGCCACATACTTAAGTTTATTGTTTTCATCAAAAATCGGTACCGAAATAGTGACAATATCCTGCCCCATGTTGGTAATCTGCCTCTTGGCTGCCATTTCTCCCGTTCGATATACCTCCGGCAATGTGGAATTTCCCCAATAAGTATCCGCAAGTTCGTCAAAACGTTTTCCAATCAATGTTTCCGCCGGAACACCGTAATGCCGCAGCGCAGCCTTGTTTACATAAACCAGGGTATAATCATCGTCATATACCATAATTTCATCATGCAGGTTATCTATAATTTCTTTAAAATCGCTGTAATCCATTTGATTTCCATCCTTATTTCAGCTTTTTTCTATTATAGCACGTGCCCCATTATCAATTCTACAAAAAGAAAACAGCACTCATAAAAAGTACTGCTTTCCCTATTTATTAATCGGAAGGACAAAATTGTCACCTGTTATGCATTATTCTTCTTCAATCTTTCCGGCTCTCACAATCTCATCTTTCGTCATATTTCCATAATCTTTAAACATTTCCCGCATAAAACCCCAATATATAATCGCAATGATTATAA
This sequence comes from Bacteroidaceae bacterium, assembly GCA_963603335.1. Classification (GTDB taxonomy): domain Bacteria; phylum Bacillota; class Clostridia; order Peptostreptococcales; family Anaerovoracaceae; genus Lentihominibacter. The sequence goes on from CAVCML010000110.1 coordinate 28,275, forward strand.
CCAGCGGAAGTCCTGTCGCCAGCACGATGGATTTAATGGTTCCGATATCCGTTCCGACATAGGAAATTCCAAGCGGAATCGCAACTCCAATGAGACACCAAGCAAACTTGATGCCCACCTTCGGATCCTCTCCCATCTTCAGATTCTTGGATACTGTCTGCGCTAATGTAAGAGAACATGAATCCAGCGTCGTAGCAAGAAACAGTAAAACAACAACCAAATACAGCACCAGTGCAATCTTTGAAAACGGAAGCGTTTCAATAACCGCGGAAGCAATGGATTCAGACTGTC